>NZ_BAABIY010000013.1:0-1681 GCF_039543025.1 Bartonella acomydis
CTATGGCAATGCAAAGATCTCATATTGTGCAAAGATTTGGGGGCGTGTTTATGGCAATGCAAAACTTAACAAACAAAGCAAAGTAAGATTGGTTCCTAAAAATTGTGAAGTTTATGAAGGTGACAATATTATCGATAAAACTGATAAAACAGAATAAAAAACGGCGCATGGGGGCGCCTTCTTTTATGGCTATAAACACATTATAAGATGTATTGTTTAAAACGTATCATAAAAGAAAAAACTCAAAAAGAAAGCCGTGTCCTTTAACGTGACGCGGCTTTGAAATGGAGGCTTTGGAATAACCACTTCCAAATCATAAGTATTTTACATACAAAATGTATCATATTGCAAGCTCTCTATTGTCTTTANGTTTCTTATAATCATCTCATTTATAGTTTCAAACGTTTAAACATTCATTTAGAAAGGTTATCATAAGCGTCTTTTCATTTTTCTTTAAACATTATCGCTTTTACTAAAAATTTAGTAAAACCCCATGCCTCTATGATGTTACAACGATTTTGAATTTTGCTTGCTTATCTTTGTCTCAATAGATGCCCTCAAATTTGAGGTGATCTCATTTCGCTTCGTATTTTTAAATTATAACCTTTAAAACGTTTATTGATAGCTTGCTTGCATAACATAAAAAGGCTTTTGATTTCATATGACATAACATTTTGAATTTCATATCTGTTGTGATGATAATATCTGTATAATTGTCTGCCTATTATTTACTAAATTTTTAGTAAGCGCTTTAAAAACGATTTCGTCTTTAAATCTTTTTATGCGCCCTTAATAAATGAAAACCTATTAGCTTATAAAAGTTTTAAATGATTATTTTCCTTTTAAGGTTTCGCTCAAAAAAGCAAAACTCATATATTCTTAAACGCATGCGATTTGAGTGATAAAAACGTATCATAAAATTTATGAACTGTTATGAATGATAGCTGCTTTTCATTTCATTTGAATGTTTACATGCTTTATAATATTTACATCATGATTTTTTTTATGCTCTATTCATACGTGACAATCCTATATAAAAAATGGTCAAATGAATCACGTATAAAAGTGTGGATTCTTAAGTGGATTCATATAAAATAATTGCAAACAAACTATTGACTTTATTGTGTTTTTTTGTATTATACGTTATTATAGAAGATCAAGAATTACCACATCTTGTGAGTTCACTACGGATTGCTCTTAATGCGCTTTATAAATATTGGAAATAACGGCGCTGTAACAAAACAGTGACCGCTCCCTTGGTAAAAGGAGACAGGTGCGAAGAGGTGGCTTGTCGCCTCTTTCGCTTTTTATGGCGTTTTTACAAAAGTATAAATTATCAATATGTGTTATTTTTGTGTTGACAAAGTGCAGCAAATTGTATTTAATGACACTACTGTACTTAGGCGTATTGTGTCTAGAGAGGGTGATGTACAGTCGAAAATCCCTGCAAATGCGGGGTTTTTTATTATCTGGAGGGCGTATTTTATGACATGCGAAAATACAGAACAGGTTTTACAAGCGACAAAAAAACCTATGCCTCCCAATGCAGGAAAAATATTATCATAAAAAATACAATAAAGTCAATATGTTGCATGCAATTATTTTATATGAATCCACTTAAGAATCCACACTTTTATACGTGATTCATTTGACCATTTTTTATATAGGATTGTCACATATG
>NZ_BAABIY010000014.1:0-143282 GCF_039543025.1 Bartonella acomydis
CACACCCTAACCTTACACATCATAAAATACTATACTCGCAAAAGCTTGGCTGAGGAAATCCTCAGCCAAGCCAGACAATCTAAGGGATCCACGCGGGGGGGGGGGGAGGAGGTTCCCCGATCGTCTTCTCGCATCAACCACTAAGATAGCCAATGCAATATCTCTGCTATAGAATAAAATGTTCTAAACAACAAGAAATTCTTATCAACTTCCACGCAAAAAAACACAAAAAAATTATAAATCGTTTAAAAATGGAAAAATTTAGGCAAAAAATATTCAAAATGATCCAATTTGAAGCAATTTTATTTCAAAGAGAATCAATAATGATCTAACAACATTATAATTTCATAGTCATTTTTCAGAAACTTTAATAACCATAAAATTTAAAAGCATAAGTGATTTGCTTGAATATCATTTAAAGATAAAGACAAGGCATATAAAAACAGCAAATACCTATTCAATAACTTTCATCATAACAAGCAAAATATAAGCGCTTTAGCCGATAAAATTACATAAAAAAATCAAAGCTCTAAACGCCTTTTATATCGAATAATTGATCATTATCTAAGATTGTGATAAATTCTTTCACAATCAGAAAATTCAATATATTATTGTAAAAAATAATGGTCAATAAAGATAATTTACCCTCTTAATACTGAGTTTAGTTTCCTTACAAAATGACACAAAAGACTATATCAAACCCCTCATAATAATCCTAACAGCCTCATCTCTATAGGAGTTTTAGTAATACAGCTTACACACCAACCTATTAAAGTACCTGCAACAGCTCACGAAAAAAATACAATGTGCATGTAAAAAACAATAACTTTTTAAAGATTAGGCTCAAATGACACTTCTACTGCTTTTCATTTAAAAAATCAGAGAATAGAGCAGATTCACAAAATAGGATTATGCAAAATCGACTTCCTTATCGTTAATATCATCTATAAGGATACGTGGATCACGTGCAAGCCAAACTGCAACCATTTGCCTCTCATTATTTTCATTTTTTATAGGAGTAAGATAAAGCTTTTGTTCTAAAATGAGCCCTACATTTTTAATCCATTTTTCCATCTGTGAGCCTAAAAATCCAAAGTGCACATAAGTGTGGCAGACACGTGCAGTATCAACATCAGGTGTAACAAAATCCACAATCAGTAAACGCCCCTGAGGACGTAAAACACGCACCACCTCATGCAAAGCCATCTCAGGACTCTCAAGAAAATGAAAAGCGCAATGAACAAAGAACCAAATCAAAAGTTTCCTCTCCAACAGAGAGCTGCAAAACATCACTCTCAAGCATAACTTCAACGGAACACCTATAAAGACCGGAAAACAATTTTAAGACAGAAGCAGTATTTATACCAATACTTAGCATCGTCTCAAATGGCTTATCGCCAATGATTTTAAGTAAAGCACTTTCCACAACATGATCTGCAATATAGGATAACCGAAATGCCTCCCTCTGCGCTGCATTTCGTAAAAAAAACTTCCTCCCCATTTTGGAGCTCCATTTTTTAACATACATCAAACGTTTTAAATCATACGCCAATATAGCCTCATGCTTTGGTAAAGTGGCAATAACAGCCATCACAATGTCTTTGCCCCAAAACTATGACAAAACTTAAAATAACTCTCATCGCCCTTCTGATAACATATAATCGACCCTACCTCACACAATAAATGTAAATGCCACAAAACATGCGATTGCGACTGCTCAAGAATAAAACTAAGATCGGAGATTTTAAATCTTCACGACACAAAAGTGCCAAAATACGCAAACGATTCACTTCTGCCATCATTTTCAGCAATCCAATCATTGCATCCAAATTTTCTATTTTCTTCATCAATTCTCCGTAACTTAGATAAACGTTTATTTTGAATAATAGAAAATCAAACAGAAGGTATAGAGTTGCATAACTGTTATTCATATTGTTTGCTAATAATATAAAAATGAGAGATTTATACAAAATGAGTGGCTTTTCCCCCCACTATTTCCCCAATCGCAAAACCACATATGAAAACTTATAACGCTCTATTGTAACTTAATGGGTAAAAAATGTTGATACATGTTACAGCATATCAAATATGATAGCCTCACTCCGTAAAGAAGATAATCAGAATTCCACGTTATTTCTATCTTAAATGCAATGAATAAAAAAACTCACACCACAGCATACATTGCTAAAAACAAAACATTCCTTAATCATGATAATTGATCATTTTCAACTAGAATGAGCCCATCGAATATGACAAAATTCCTTTACCTGTCCCCCAACAAGCCAAAATATCATGAAAAGCAACAAATGCGAGAGCAAATGCTGCATTAGTAGCCTTATTATCATTAACAAACAAAACTGATCCCACTTTAGCACCTGTTGCATATGATGCGCCACCCCTTGATAACTTGCTAAATGCTTGTTCATATGTGAATTGATTATTTTTAAAAGACGTAAAGACGCCCTTATAAACATCTCAATGCGAAAACGATCGGCAACATGAGCAATGGCAAAAGCAAAACCAACCAACATCACCATTTTTTACAACCAAATACAAAAAATAAAAAATGCTAGCGTGTAAGCGGCTTATAGTTGACACGCTTAAGATTGAGAGTTTCTGCACCAAAACGGCGGATCTTATCAGCCTCATATTCAGCAAAATTCCCTTCAAACCATTCCACATGGCCATCACCTTCAAAGGCCAAAATGTGCGTTGCCAATCTATCAAGAAACATACGATCGTGTGATATAATCACCGCACAACCAGCAAAATTTTCTAATGCATCTTCCAATGCCGCTAATGTTTCAGTATCAAGATCATTCGTTGGTTCATCAAGAAGAAGAACGTTGCCTCCCTCTTTTAAAAGTTTAGCCAAATGGACGCGATTACGCTGCCCTCCGGATAAATTTGCCACCTTTTGCTGTTGATCTATGCCCTTGAAATTAAAAGCACCGCAATAAGCGCGGCTATTCATCTCATATTTGCCTAATTTAATAATGTCATTTCCACCAGAAATCTCTTCCCAAATGGTTTTATCACCCGCCAATGCATCACGACTTTGATCAACGTAACTCATATGCACTGTTTCTCCGATACGAATTTGTCCCGAATCTGGTTGTTCCTGCCCCGTCAACATTTTAAACAAAGTAGTCTTTCCCATACCATTGGCACCAATAACTCCCACAATACCACCAGCTGGAAGCTTAAAAGAGAGATTATCAATTAAGACACGCTCACCATATGCTTTAGAGAGATTATGAACTTCAATCACGACCTGCCCCAATCTTTCTCCAATAGGAATAATGATTTGTGCCTCTCCAGGACGGCGCTCACGTGCAACTTGGACTAACTCATCATAGGCTTTAATTCGAGCTTTCGATTTTGCTTGACGTCCTTTTGGGCTCGCCGCTATCCACTCTTGCTCGCGGGATAATGCACGCTGACGTGCTGCCTCTTCACGACTTTCCTGCGCCAAACGTTTGGCTTTTGCCGCCAAATAAGCAGAATAATTTCCTTCATAAGGAATGCCTTTACCGCGATCGACTTCTAAAATCCAACCAGTTACATTATCGAGAAAATAACGATCATGCGTTACCAAAAGCACCGCACCAGGATATTCACGCAGATGCCTTTCAAGCCAAGCTGTCGTTTCTGCATCCAAATGGTTTGTTGGTTCATCCAAAAGCAACAAATCAGGTTTCGACAACAGCAATTTACAAAGCGCAACACGCCGCTTCTCACCCCCTGAAAGCTTTACCACACTCTCATTGGCAGGGGGGCACCCAAGAGCAGCCATAGCCATTTCCACTTGACTTTCTAAATCCCACAAATTCTGGCTATCGATAATATCTTGAAGCCGAGCACTTTCATCTGCCGTTTCTTCACTATAATTCATCATCAATTCATTATAACGTTCGATAATTGCCTGCTTATCTGCAACCCCTTCCATCACATTGCCACACACATCTTTGCTTGTATCAAGAAAAGGTTCTTGCGGCAAATAACCACAACGCGCCCCCTCAGAAAGCCATGCTTCTCCCGTATATTCCTTATCAAGCCCAGCCATAATACGTAAAATAGTTGATTTACCAGCACCATTTGGTCCTAAAATACCAATCTTTGCATCTGGATAAAAAGATAAATGAATATTTTCTAAAATTTTTTTATTGCCATAAGCTTTGTTAAGCCCAGCCATGTGATAGATAAATTGACGTGCCATAAATTTCTCTTTATATTGTGTGGTATTAAAGGTTAGGACTTTGAAAATTGCTTTCGCTTTTCTTAAGCTGTGCAGTCAAAGAGTGCTTGCATTGTATCAAAACTTTTCACTTTATATTGATACATTTTTTTTAATCTCACAAGCCCTACAACGATTTTAAATGCAAAAAAACATTCCTTCGAAGAGCAAAGAGCAAATTTTTTTAGCTGTACCTGAAACGTGTCATCACACATCAACTGTCTTTTCTATACCAGATACAACATTGTGTTTTTACCGTATTAAACCAACATATCAATGCAATATAGTCCCCCCCCAAAAACCAATTCTCTATGCTCCCTCTTTTTTTACCTTATGGGCTTTACATTACGCAGTACAAAACCCCTCCCTTTTTTCATCAATTTTATGTTATGGAAAACAATGGGTGTCTCCCCTTGCCTTGGTATGGCTCAAGCTGCGTTTACAAAATGATCGCCGCCTTATGGGATCTGATGTTCCAAGTCTGATGATCATGAAAGCTTTACACCAACATGTAGCGATGAGTCACTACAGTGCACTCCCCATTGGAAAATGGCTACAATTCGTAAAAGGCTATAAAATGAATTGTAAAAGCCTCTCTATTCCTCTTTTTTGGCTTGATAATTATAAAAATAATGCCAATATCCACGAAATTATCTTAAAACTTCAAAATAAAATATGATCTCTTAAAAGTACCACAAAAGTTATATCTCCTACAGGAATATATTTATGGAAAAAAAGGCCTTAATCGTCATTGATGTTCAAAATGACTTTTTACCAGGTGGAGCACTTGCAGTACCACAAGGCAATATTATTTTACCAGCTGTCAATAATCTCATAGACCGTTTTGAGCATGTTATTTTAACCCAAGACTGGCATCCGAGAAACCATTGTAGTTTTGCTTCTTCTTATACCAATAAAAAACCCTATGATACCGTTAATCTTGACTATGGACCTCAAATAGTTTGGCCCGATCACTGCATACAAGGAACAGAGGGAGCAAACTTTCATGCATCTCTCAAAATTGATAAAGCACAACTCATTCTTCGAAAAGGTTATAATCCAAAAATGGATAGCTATTCCGCTTTTTTGGAAAATGACCAAAAAACACCAACAGGCTTACAAGTTTACCTCAAAGAACATGGTTTTACAAAACTTTCTATGTGTGGCTTGGCAATGGATTTTTGTGTAGGATTTTCTGCTCTTCATGCCATACAATGCGGCTTTAAAGTCAGCGTTTCATTAAACGCCTGCGCTGGTATTGATCTCAATGGCTCTCTCAACACCATGCTTAAACTTATGAATGAAGCGGATATAGAACTCTTAATGGTCTCTTAAAATCTCTTATCCTTTTTACTATTGCTACACACAAAAAATTCTTAATTTATTTTGCGTCAACCTCTTTATTGAAATGATGATGCTTAAAACGAAGAGAAGAATAAAACGCCATCCCAATAATACAAATCCCCACCAATCCAGTTAAAACTTCAGGAATCGCTATAACAGTTTGCAAATACATAATCACCGCGAGTACCAAAATCGCATAAAAAGCGCCATGCTCCAAATAACGATAATACAACAATATCCCTGATTCGACCAACATAATCGTCATAGAACGAACATAAAACGCACCAATACCAAGACCAATTGCGATAATAAAAAGATTGTGAGAAAAAGCAAAAGCACCAACAACCCCATCAAAAGAAAAACTCGCATCTAGAATCTCTAGATAAAGAAAAGCTCCTGCTCCTCCTTTGGCAACGGATGCAAGAGTTGTTTTTGGAGCGTCCAAAAGCGAACTGACAGCTTCAACCCCTATAAATGTCAAAAGTCCATAAAGAGCAGCAAATACAAAAGTCATTCTATCTTCTGTGGCAAGTTGTGTTGAAAAAAATAATATCAAAGCCAAAATGATTGCAATATCGACACCAACAAGCGTTCCAAATTTTTGGGCAGGTCTTTCTATAAAAGCAAGCCAATGCACCTCTTTTTCAGAGTTAAAAAAATATTTTAAACCGACCATCATGAGGAAAGTTCCTCCAAAAGCCGCAATTCCCACATGCGCATCTGTTAAGATTGCCGCATAGCGATGTGGTTCCCATACTGCTAATTTTACGGCCGCAATTGGATTAATCCCGACAGCAACAGCAACCACTAGTAGCGGAAAAATAATCCGCATTCCAAACACGGCTACCAAAATACCCCATACTAAAAAACGTCGGCGCCATAACGGATCCATTGTTCCAAGAACACGGGCATTTATAATGGAGTTATCAAAAGATAAAGAAATTTCTAAAATACCAAGAACACAGCAAATAAAAAAATACTTCAGAACACCAGTAACACTCCCCGTTTCTAACCAACCAAGAGTACCTCCCACAAAGATACCAACAATTGTGAAAAAAAAGGTCCATTTAAAATAGCCTAATAAGGCCATGATCATTCCTCAAAATTTATTTCTTTAATCTACCTGTATCAAAAACCAAAGGATTGTATCTCTTAAAATAGAGAGAATCCACACGGCTGCCTTATATGGAATTCCCTCTAGAAAAAACAAGATAAAGAATCAGTAATTCTATTATTTTGCTAAAAATATAAGCAAAAGTCCTAGATAAGATGCAGCATAACTATTCAAAAACCGCTTTCTATCCACTAAAATTAAAAAAATAAAGAAAAATAAAGCTATAAATATTGACATTACATCATGAGTTATTAATACATAGTGTGCCTTTATTGGTTTAAACTATACCATGATGATTTACCGAGGGAGATAATTCGTGGCACGTCCTGAAACTGAATCGAAAACTATATTTGGCAAACGTTTACGTTATGTACGTCTTGCTTTAGGAGACCCATCGCGTGAAACTTTAGCTAAAAGCTTTAGTATGACAAAAAACTCTATCGCTTTTTATGAACGTGGAGAAAGAGAACCCAACCTTAGTGTTTTACAAACATACCGCACGTTATATGGTGTCAATATTAATTGGCTTTTGACCGGACAAGGAAAAATGTTTGACACCGAGTATGCGAAAGGTGACTTTGATTGGAACTATTTTATAAAAAAAATCGAGGGACTTGAAGAAATTCTTGCCAACAATGATTGTAGTGAAAACCCAAATCAAGAAAAGATTGATAGATCTTACGAGAAATTGCAGCATTACTTGTCAAAACAAGGTATATCGAATGGTCTGAATCCAAAATCTGCAAGTTCTCTCATTGATATGAAAGCGAAAATGGCTAATTCTTACACCCTTAGCTTGTTCATTGATCTACTTATTCGAAGCGTATCACAAAAAGAAATTATAGCCAATCAATAAGCATTTTTGTTACAAGAAACAACAAGTATAGATAAACTTTATCAGCACGGAAAGAAATTTTCTTACTTTTCCATGCTGATAAAGTTTAGTGCGTTATATTTTTATAGTAGAAGAAGCAAAAAGAATAACTTAATAATAATGAAAAGAAATTTTTTCTACTCTAAATAGAGTAATAATTTCATGAGAATTTAAAAAATAATTTTTATAGTATAAAATACCTATTTATAACTTATTGACAATAAATATTTTTCTGTTACAAATATAAAACCCTCATAGAAATTTTGTTTAAAACAAAAAATTGAAGGGGAATACATTGACTACTTACTATAGAGACATACCTTAAATCCATAGTCAGAGTGTTTGAATTTCATCCTGAAAATTATTGGCTATTTTATAAGGTGAGAAACATGTATTTTGAGGTGTTTCAAGGTGTTCATAATCAATGGTACTGGCGTTTAATCTCAGGCGATGAACAAAAAATTGCTTTCTCTAGCAAGGGGTATCCAACAAAACAAGATATCCTGATAAATATTGAGCAGATAAAAGAGATTACGCATAAGGCTCTTATTAAAGAACTACAATCCTAACGTTCTTTAATTATCAAAAATTATTTGGTTATTTAGAGCCTTACATTGTACTTTTATGAGGGAAAGCAAAGCAACTGCTCTTCCCTCAAGAGAAAAGTTTTTATGTGATCTTTAATATAGAAAAATGAAATAAAGCTTCTGGCAGATTCCGTGCTTGCTAAAAAGTTGTGGAACCATATAAATTTTTAATCATCTTAACATATCTATAAACTTGAATAATAGAAAAAAACATAACCCTATCAGCAAATAAACATCCGCGTTTATAATAAAGATTTATCTCTTTCTCACTATCCCTAACCTCTTGCATTACTTTCTTCACACTTTCAAACTCTTTCATAGACAACTCCAATGCAAAAAAATAAACACAATCACTTTTTCGTATCATCTTCAGACTTCATTGCTTCCTGATATTGTTTTATAACTTCCTCGCATTGCTTCACTTGTTTTTTCAGTTTTTCAATTGCTTGATCGCGTCTTTTAATCACCATACTTTGCTCTTTAATAGATCTATCTCGCTCTTCAGTCACCTTTATAGAATCTCTTAAAAATTCATGCTTTATTTTTCGTACTTGTTCTTTAAGAACGTTAACTTTGTCACGATAATAAAGAGCAAACCGAAACATGACTCCACTAAAAAGCAAAACAACAATCACCACTGCTAATAAAATTTCATTTACGCTCATTTTGATTTCCTTTAATTGCCATTAAACTGATCATATCGACCAATTTTTTTTGTTTTGTCCTCCATTAAAAAATGCAAAAATTGTATGCCAAGTGCAACAAATCGCGCTCGGTCCCCTTATTCACTCCATCAAACCACGCTAAAAAATGACACAAAATGCAAGATCACAAATGATTTCAAACAATACAAATAACCCGACAAGCTCAACAAATGCCTTCATCTCACCGTTTTGCTTACCTTTTTTGCATCATGCAGGGTAGGGTTTCCTATGCAAATCTCTTTCTCATTACAAAAATTTTCATAGTTACAAACCTCGATATGACCATAAACTTTCCTTTTCTTACAAACCTTTGTATAAACGCAAATTAAATCATTGACATAAATTTTAGAATTTTTGAGTATCTTTATACCGTTATAAAAACGAGAATAGCCGTCAATCTATGCATTGCCATGAACCTTCAAACTAATAAATAAATCTTTATCTTTGTTGCAAATATACAACCTAATACAGCTCCCCCATAACCATATATTTGTGCATTACTATACACATAAACAAAGCTGAAAACAGGAAATACGCAATATATCTGCGCACTATCATAAACACAAATGTTCGTGCAAAAAGGAATGTCTTCATAAACCATAGTGTCAATCAAAACACACCCATTTTCGATAAAACAGCTATCATTTATATGATATTTTTCTCCAAAATCATCTTTGTTACTAAGCTTAGCTTCATGCTGTATAAAATTACCAAGATTACTTTTGGAGATATTTTTAAACTCTCTTAACACACACATGCCATATACCATCTCTGATAGTAACTTAAGCTCTTAAAACAAAAGAGAAATCAGTGCTCCATGTCCACGAATCTGTATTTTCTACAGCCATGATTTTTCCTTCAGAGTATAGAAACCCGCTATATCCACACACAAAATGCAGAAATTTCTCACAAAAGCCAATGTTGGAGTATATCTTGATTTACAATGATGCCGCGTATACTATTAGTAATATTTTATGAACACACTAAGTGTATTTCCATCTATGGTTATACGCACCTACTCGTCACGATCATGAAACTGAGCAATCATTTCTTATTGTTTCGAATCTAAAAGTGTATGGAGACATTTTGTTATTAGTAAAAAACAACTCTGTATCCTTCATAAACGAAAAGCTACACATAGGTATTTCCATGCTCCTTATCTCATATATTCTGGATTCGCAGTACAATATTAACGCTATAGCGTAAATGTGTAAAGGTCTAAAAATGAAAAAGACTGAAAAAGATTGGTTCCAACGCTTAATTGAATTGATAGAAAGTGACGGACGCACAATGATTCAAATAAGTAAAGCAGCAGGCTGTGGACAAAACTACGTACAACAAATGATAAAGGGAGGAAAAAGACCCTCTGTCGATAAACTTATGGCTATTCTTAATACACTCGGAAATGCTAGCGCCATATATGTGATAACTGGTTTTAACATCTCCGATGAAGATTTAAAACTTATCGCTTTGATTTCGTCTGGAGATAAAAAGAAGATTGAAGCTTTAAACATTCTGTTGACTGAGCAGAAGTTGTAGAGTTTTCTACTATTTTCAATATTTCTTGCTTTTGAGCTGTAGACAAAGCCTCCCATTTTACAATGATATCAGATAAAGCTGAATCAAATTTTTCTTCATTCTTCATAGCTATACTCCATGTAGACAAACTAGATAACGCGAAAGCGTTTATACATATCCCATAACCTTAGAAAAAAATATTTGCAATTGGCAGTATGGAAGCAGTTTTATACAAACAGCTTTTATAAAATCAGATGGAACTCTGTTGTTTATGTACCATGATGAAACAGAAAACATTCTAAGATCCAGACCTTTTTACGAAAAAATTAGCATTATCACTTTTATCAACAACGTTAATAATGTTACGCAGATCTGATGATTCGAACCAATAGCGAATCAAAGCAAAAATATCTCTAAAGACATTGCTGGTTTCCATGTGAAAGATACATCACAATTTTATTTTACATAGCACTATCTATGTTTTTTAAACGATACGATAAGACAAAAACATAACAATGCGATACGCCTAGCTTTTATGAACAACAGCGCTACCTACAACTTTACAATATATTTTCTAAAAAGGAAGTCTTCTTTCTGAAAGCTCCTTTGGAATACAGACATAGAGATCTTTCATGAACAAAAAGGTAGTACTTAAAAAGAGACAATGGATCAAGCCCTAATGATCCCCCCCATGTATAACAAATATTTACCCAAAAACAATAAATGTCGCATTGTTGATCACACAATACATATAAATCTATATGAATGACGTTCTTTTATACAGGCTTAAACGATAATGATGCAACCTGATCGAAAAAACATAATAGATCATATTATTTATGAAAGTGACAGAGAAAAGCCAATTTAAAATAAAAATTTCTCCGATTTTAGCTGAAAACGCAAAAAACTGATAACCCAGCTTATTGGAAATAATATTACATTTGCAAAAAAGCAATAATAAACTTACCGGAAACAATTTTCCTCTGTTTCATGAGAAATATAAAGTGCACAATAACTTACATCAATTCATGTAGGTGCAGAACCATTATCAATGTTTGGCTAAACATAAAGGGAGCACAACATGACTCTATACAAAAATTATAAATAAAAAGTTGTTTGCAAGAAAGCACTCAAAAGAAGAATTTAGGATAAATAAAAAACAAATCAGAAGGACGACAGAACACTTAATTCTAAAACCGCCACATAACCTATTCTTTTATAAGTGGTGGGCCCGGAGGGACTCGAACCCCCAACCAAGCGGTTATGAGCCGCTGGCTCTAACCAATTGAGCTACAGGCCCCACATAGGTTGTTCCTCTCTAAACTAAAACGCCCCATGATACAAGAGCCTACCTTAAATTATAAACCTATCTTTTTTCTTTTCTATTGGTTTTTTTTCTAATGCTCTAATTTCTTTACAAGAACTCCTAGAAATGAGAAAGTAATAAATTGTTAAATATAAAGGAATAGATATGAAAAAAACAGTTTCCCATTCGTTGAATCACTATAGCATCAAAATAGCGATGATGATACTCGCGCTGCTCGTCAGTTCCCTCCCCCTATATGCCGAAGCAAGCAAAATGAAAAACGCAACAATTACAGTTACCGCAACTGGCGAAAGCCAAGCAGCACCAGATATGGCAATTATTAATCTCTCCGTTGTGACTGACGATAAAACTGCTCAAAAAGCATTAGCAGAAAATAATAAGTCCATGAATGATATTGTAAATGCCTTTAAAAACAGTGGTATCAAAGCAAATGATTTACAAACATCGGGTTTATCTATTTATCAATCTCACCCTGATAAACATCACGAAAAAAAGAACAATGAAAAACTCTATCATGTTTCAAATTCTTTAACTGTACGCATTCGTGATATTTCCAATGCTGGTAAAATATTTGATCAAGCAATGGCGCTCGGCATTAATTCAGTAAATGGTATTACCTTTACCAATGCTGATACAAAACCACTTTATCAAGAAGCACGCAAAAAAGCTATTGCTGAAGCCATTGAAAAAGCGAAAACGATAGCGCAAGCAGCAGATGTAAAATTAGGAAAAATCACTGAGATCAATGAAAATAATGATCACCATTACCTGATGCCACGTCTTATGAGCCGGGCAGCGGATACAAGCTATGCAGATACAAATTTTTCAGGGGGTGAATTAAGCTATAATGTCAGTGTTACTGTGGTGTTTTCTATAGAGTAAGCTATATAATATCATCACTTATTACATAAAACAATATATCACTGGCCTTCACAAAGAAGACCAGTGATATATTCAAGGTAGGCTTCTTCAGACGGTAGTTCATCTTCGTAAACTTCTATCTGTCCACGTGCAGAAAATTGTGTCTGATGCACGGTCTGACAATCTCCTGATACCAACCAATGCCACCATTGCAGATCTTTTCCCTCGCTCATCAATCGATAAGCACAAGTTTCTGGTAGCCAACGGGCTGTTTTAACCGTCGCAATATCTAACGCTATACAATTGGAAACAATTGATTGACGATGAACATAATTTCGACACCGACAAGTTTCCCTATCTAAAAGACGGCAAGCAACACTGGTTGCATACAGATCACCCGTATCATCATCTTCTACTTTGTGCAAACAACAGCATCCACACCCATCACAGAGACTTTCCCACTCAAAAAGTGAAATTTCTTCTAGCTTTTTTACTTTCCAAAAAGGAGTTTCTTTACTCATAAAATCAGCCATACCTTTTTGAAAAAACGATCAAAAAACAAAATAAATAAATTTTCTGCATTACATTAAGATAAGTTTAAAAAAATTCAACAAAAAAGGTACTCTATTGAGCAAACAGCTAATATGCAGAAAGATAATGTTTCAAAATATGCAAATTAAAATACTCCATAACCTAAATGAAATCTTTAAACTCTCCACATCCATATAAATCGCCTATAGAAACGAAAAAAAGCATCTTAATCATAAAAAGTTGATACCTTTCTACAACACCAACCATTCTAAATATCATGTCTCTGAATAAATTAAATACTACAGGCAAAATAGTACTTTAGATATCATTCACTTTTTTGAGAAAACAGCCTATAATCCTCTTGCACTCTCTGCTGTTTTTATAAACAGTGGCACAAAGAACAAAATCACAAAAAACGCTAGACATCGCAAATTTTTCATGAATTGATTTATTCTGCCCCTTTCTCAAAGGGGCATCTCAAAAAACGATATAATGCACTTTTATCTACATTCATCAAAAAGAGAACGCCTTTGAAAATACAAAGACTCCTCTATTTAAGAATCGAGGAAACTACGTAACTTGCGTGAACGACTAGGATGTTTCAATTTACGAAGTGCCTTTGCTTCAATTTGGCGAATGCGCTCCCGCGTTACTGAAAATTGTTGACCAACTTCTTCCAATGTATGATCGGTATTCATTCCGATACCAAAACGCATCCGTAGTACACGCTCTTCACGTGGCGTGAGGGAAGCAAGGACACGAGTCGTTGTATCCCGTAGATTCGCCTGAATAGCTGCGTCAATTGGCAATAATGCATTCCTATCCTCAATAAAATCACCCAAATGAGAATCATCCTCATCACCAACAGGTGTTTCAAGTGAAATAGGTTCTTTTGCAATTTTAAGAACTTTCCGTACCTTTTCTAAAGGCATAGAAAGCTTGCTAGACAATTCTTCTGGTGTGGGCTCACGTCCAATTTCATGTAAGATCTGACGCGACGTACGTACAATTTTGTTAATTGTTTCAATCATATGGACAGGAATACGAATGGTACGTGCCTGATCAGCAATTGAGCGAGTAATTGCCTGACGAATCCACCACGTTGCATAAGTTGAAAACTTATAACCACGCCGATATTCAAATTTATCGACGGCCTTCATCAAGCCAATATTGCCTTCTTGAATAAGATCAAGGAACTGCAAGCCACGATTAGTATATTTTTTTGCAATTGAAATCACGAGACGCAAATTTGCTTCCACCATTTCTTTTTTAGCAATGGTTGATTCGCGTTCACCTTTTTGCACTTGTGTAACAATCCGACGAAATTCACTAATGGAAATAGCTGTTTCTTGAGCAAGATTCTGTATTTCGCTACGCAAATTTTGGATTTCTTTCGCTTCACGCATTGAAAACTCTTGCCAACCAGGTCTTGGCAAAGTAGCAATATAATTCACCCAATCTGCATCCAATTCACGACCTTGGTATTCCTTTAAAAAGTCCTCATGACCAATGCCATAACTATTAGCGATTCGTTTTAGCTTACCTTCATTATGAATCAGTCTTTTATTGATATCATAAAGCTGCTCAACCAAAGATTCAATACGGTTTTGATTCAAAGAGAGCGACTTTACTGCTTGAATCAACTCATTTTTTAATTGGATACATTTTTTCTTTTGAGAAGGTGAAAGAGCCCCCTCTTTCCGTTCTGCCAAACTGCTCTCAACATGCTGATCTTGCAGTTTTCGCAATTTTACATAGGTTTGCGCAATAAAATCCAATGTTTCCATAACTTGAGGACAAAGCTCATTCTCCATTGCAGCAAGAGATAAATTCACATCATCTTCGTCTTCTTCATCATCTTCAATACTTCTATCACCGGGGATTCCCTCAATATCACGTGTAGTAGCTGCTATCTTGTCCTCTTTTATTTTATCAACTTCGCTTCGTTCAACAAGTGGGGCTTGCTTTGCTTCTGGACCAGCGTAGGTCATTTCAAGATCAATAATTTCACGAAGAAGAATACGCTGTTCTTTTAATTCCTCACGCCAAATAATGAGTGCCTGAAAAGTCAAAGGACTCTCACAAAGTCCTGCAATCATTGTTTCACGCCCTGCCTCAATACGCTTAGCAATAGCAATTTCACCTTCACGCGAAAGCAGCTCAACAGCTCCCATCTCACGTAAATACATACGCACTGGATCATCAGTACGATCTGTGAGCTCACGTTTATTTGTTGTCGTTGCAATTGCGTGACTAGAAGCCTCTACTAAATCGCCTCCCACCACCATCACTTCTTCGTCATATTGTTCAGAATCGACTTCCTCTTCATCATCTACGACATTAATACCCATATCAGAGAACATCGCCAAGATATCTTCAATTTGTTCAGATGTAACCTCATCGGAAGGAAGAACTGCATTGAGTTCATCCATCGTCACATAGCCATTTTTTCTGGCAAGTTTAACCATTTTCTTGATGGCATCATCAGAAAAATCAAGAAGAGGACTATCCAAACTCGCTTGGCTTGTTACTTCCACATTATCTTTCTGTTTAACCTTTGTTGCCATACCGTAACTCCACTTGACCACTTCACAGCTCTCACGTGACCAGCTTTTTGTGTTCTCACTTAAACGTACTAACAGTTCCCCACAATATACTTCCTCTTAGAGCAGATTACTATTTGAAAGACTACATTTTATATATACCCTTCATTCACACAAAAACGCGGGAAAACTCTAGAAGTTTCCCCGACACCTCTCAGCCTTTCTGAGATAATCTCTATACCCTATAGTAAGAACCAATTTCCCGCTTTTCCTAAAATTTAGTCGTCATTTTTTATAAAACTTATAAAAATGCCGTTTTACATAACTTCTTCATACTAAGCCTTAGGTGACTGATTCGCATCAAAAAAGCGAATCATTTTACCGTATCTTGCTTATTCCCGTCTATTTTTTTATCCAAGCCCCCCCCAAATCCTTCAATTAATGCTTCTGTTGCTTGCATTTGCTCTATCTCACTTTTTACCTCACGAAGCAGATCAAAAACCTCACTCTTAGGATTTTCTACGAGTTGCTCTTCAATATCTTGTAGTCTCTTATGTAGGTGGTATTCCTGAAGATGCAAGTAGACAGCCTGTTTTAATATAGCACGAACATCTTCAATAGGTGCTCCAAGAAAAACAGTACGCATACCAATATTTTGTACAAGCTGTCTCATATGCTCTAGCAAAGCTTTTTGTCCTTTTTCTTCTAAGAGCGCAACCATTGTCTCTTTATCATGCAGCTGCTGATGACCAAGAATTTCTAACATAGATTGATGAAAACATACCAATTGTGTGTTTTGTAATTCCAGCTCAGCCAAAACTTCAAAATTTTCATACCATAATTCAGGATAATAAGCTAAAATCAATAAGATAACTGCCTCACGCAAAGGAATAGATTGCGAAGAATTGCGCACTATATCAGAATTTACCAAAGCAGGAAAAGCCTGATCTTTAAATATTCTATTTGGGGAGAACTGATGATAACGCCCTGTGAATGTTTTTTTCGAAAAAAAGGGAGAGAAAAAATCAAAAAGCCGCTTTTTTATATCCTGTAAATAATAACGGCGTATATCTTCATCCTTAATGGTAAAAATTTGCTGTTTTAGCTGTTTTTCTAGCGCTGCTCGTGCCTCTGGGGTTTCAAAACTCCTTCCATAAGTAGAACGCCACCACAAAAGCTCAATCAATGGAATTGCCTTTTGTAAAAAAGTGGAAAAAAGTTGTGCTCCACCAGCAGAAATAATTTCATCGGGATCTTTACCTTGTGGTAACAAAACAAAGCGTACGGATACCCCCGCCTTTAAAAGAGGCAACACGCGATCAGCTGCACGAAAAGCAGCTTTTAAACCAGCCTCATCGCCATCAAAACACAAAATGGGCTCAGAGCCCAACTGCCATAAAAGCCCGATTTGCGCTTCCGTTAATGCTGTGCCTAACGGTGCTACCGCTCCCTCAAAACCAGCCTTAGTCAGCGCAATCACATCCATATATCCTTCAACGACAAGAAGAGAGCGCACTTTGTCATCACCAACAGAGCGACTGTTTTTACGAGCAACGGCTGCATTGTAAAGCATATTCCCTTTATGAAACAGCACTGTTTCTGGGCTATTGAGATATTTTGCTGGCGTATCTTTCTCTAATGCACGCCCACCAAAAGCTACCACACGTCCGCGTAAATCTTCGATAGGAAACATAATACGATTTCTAAATCGATCATAGGAAACCGCATTATCTTCACTCCACTTGAGAAGTCCACAAGCCTCCATTTGTTTGACAGAAATACCACGTGCGCTTAAAGCTTCTTTTAAAGCTGTACGCCTCATGGAGGAAAAACCAATCCGAAAACGTTCTATGAATTTTGGGGTTACACCACGCGCATCAAGATAACAACGCGCCTGCATACCTTCTTTATCATGTAAGTTCTGTTGAAAAAAATCTGTAGCTATTCTCATAATGTCATAAAGATCAGCTTTTTCCATTTGACGTTTATGACTTTGTGGATCAAAAAGGGGTAATTTTATCCCTGCAAAATCAGCCAAACGCTCGACACTTTCTGAAAAGTGCAATCCATCAAGCTCACAAAGAAAAGTAAAAATATCGCCACTCACTCCACAACCAAAACAATAATAGCGACCTTTACGATCATCACAATGAAAACTTGGCGTTTTTTCCCCATGAAATGGGCAACAGCACCAAAAATCTCCTCGTGAAGGCTTACTTTTTTGAGGATCGAATACCACCCTTTGTCCAATAACTGTTGAAATGGGTAATCTAGTGCGAAGATCATCAAGGAAATCAGACGGAAAGCGCATTATCTCTCACAGAGGTTTAAAATTCTTTTTTGCATATTTAACGACTTTAGAGCATAATTCCAAGACTTCCTCTTCAAGCGGTTAAAAAATTCAAAGTCCTAACCGTATATTTCTTAGAAATGGAGAATGAAAAAGTGATCAAATTTCTTGTTCAATATCCACTGCTAGAATCTATTTCTTGGCTCATTGTTCTTATTATCATTGCGTTTTTAGTCAATTTGCTAGCACGAAACTTATTCTGTCACGGAGCAAAACGGCTTTCTTCTTTTCTTCCTAAAGAAACAGCCGTTGATATTAAAAACACCATTCATTACATAGCGGATATTATTGCTGCCTTTACGCTTTCCATTGGTATTAATTTCATCCCAACACTTCCTTCAACACTCAGCACGATTATAGGTAATGTTGCAAATGCTTTCATTATTTTTATGGTTGTTCTCATCATTTCTTCTTTTCTGAATATTATTAACACTCTTTATGAACAACGGCCAACAGCACGATTAAAACCAATAAAAGGTTATATTCAAATCGCTAAAATTGCGCTTTTTACTGTAGCTGCAATTCTGATGGTTGCCACATTAATTGACCGCTCACCTCTTATTCTTTTATCTGGTCTTGGTGCAATGGCCGCCGTACTCATGTTGATTTTTCAAGATACCTTGCTGTCTCTTATTGCAGGTATCCAAATTTCATCTACCGATATGGTTCGTGTTGGCGATTGGATTGAAATTCCCAGTCTTGATGTAGATGGTGATGTTATTGAGATCGCACTTCATACCGTTAAAGTACAAAATTTTGATAAAACAATCACAACTGTGCCTATCCGTAAATTAGTAACGGATCCTTTTAAAAATTGGCGGGGTATGGAAGAAGCCGGTGGACGACGCATTAAACGCTCTCTCTTCATTGACCAATCAAGTATCCGCTTTCATACTGAAGAAGAACAAGAACATCTTTCTCGATTTAATTTATTAGAAAATTATTTCACCAAAAAAATACCAGAAATCAATGAATGGAATATGCAATTAGATAAAAACCCCAATGTATTAGCCAATACCCGCCGTTTAACCAATATTGGAACTTTTCGTGCTTATGTTTTTGCTTATCTAAGAAAACATCTCGATATCGAACAAAACATGACACTGATGGCACGACAATTACCTCCAACACCAAATGGTTTACCCTTAGAAATCTATTGCTTTACCAACACAACCGTTTGGCTGGAATATGAACAAATTCAATCCGATATTTTTGATCACCTTTACTCCATTCTTCCCAGTTTTGGTCTAAAGATTTTTCAAAATCCAAGCGGCTATGATTTCCGTCATGTATTAGAAGCGAAAGAAAAGTAAAACAATAAAACAGAATTTATCAATCTTTGAGATCAACCGTATTTATAACAACAGAGAAAGAAAAAAGTATCATGCATGGTTCATTGGTACTCCTTCATCTTGCAGGCGCTATTTCTTTACTTCTTTGGGCGACACGCATGGTGCGTACAGGTGTTGAACGAGCCTATGGCGACAAGCTTAAATACAAAATGCGCCATGTCATTTCTAAACCTTTTTTTGCTGTAAGTTTTGGACTTTTTGCTGCTATGACTTTACAAAGTTCTACAGCAATAACACTGCTTGTTGGTTCTTTTGTTGAATCTGGTTTTATCTCTGGATTAGCAGGTCTTATGGCTGTACGCGGAGGAGAACTAGGATCAGCATTAGTGGTCAAAATTCTCTCCTATGACCTCACAATCGTTGTACCTTTGTGTCTTTTAATCGGCACTTGTATCTTTATGACAACAGAAAAACGTGATTGGCGTCAAATAGGACGTATTGTTATTGGCATTGGCCTTTTAATTTTATCTTTACAAATGATAAGCACAGCGACAGAACCTTTACGTGAGAGTGCGATTTTGCCCAACATTATCCGTTATCTTTCGACCGATCCGGTTTCCAGTTTTTTATTAGCAGCTGCATTGACTTATCTCTTGCATTCATCCATTGCAGGGATCATTTTGCTAATCAATTTAGCCAATTATGATCTTATCCATGCACAACTCTGTGTGATCATGGTGCTTGGTGTGAATTTTGGTTCTTCTCTTATAGCACCACTTTTAACACGCAGCGCCTCTCCTAATACCCGTCTCGTTCCCTTGGGAAATTTACTCATGCGTGGAGCCGGTTCAATCCTTGTCCTTATCTTCTTTCTCTCCTTTCAACCACCCATCACCTGGCTTGGCAATGATGCCTCTATTCAAGTGATCAACGCCCATATCATTTTCAATATTTTCATTCTCTTTGCTGGGATACCACTCTCGAAATGGATTTTAAAACTGACCACCAAAATTGTCGATTTAAGTACAAAAAAAACGCAAACTGATAAAACGCTTAATTTATCTCATCAAACAGCTCTTGATGACAGTGTTCTTGAACGTCCAACTTTAGCACTTTCTAATGTCATGCGTGAAGTTATCCACATTTGTGACCTTGTGGACATCATGCTGAAAAAAATCATGGAACTTTATGAAAAACCTGATCCTGACATCATCCGTGAGCTTAACCAACTAAACACCATATTGGATAAAAAGCACATCGCCATCAAACTTTATCTTGCACGCTTAGCTGGGCAAAAATTGTCGGATGAAGAAGCCCTTCAAACACAAGAACTTCTGGAAGCTTGTATAAAATTAGATCAAGCAGGAGATATTATTATTCATAATATGCTTATGCTGGTTAAAAAGAAACAACAGAAAGGGTTGCAATTTAACAGCGATGGGTGGAATGACCTTCTTCGTTTCCACTCCATTGTTCTCGCTAATGCGCATATTGCATTTAATGTTCTTGTCTCCCATGATACACACACTGCGCACTTACTTGTACAGAAAAAAGATCAACTGCGAAATTTAGAAAAAGAGATGAGTTTAAAGCATTTTAAACGTCTTCGTGAAGGTGATCTCAAAAATATAGAGTCATCCAGCCTTCATCTTGATACAGTACGCGATCTAAAACAAATTAACTCCCTTTTAACCTCAATGATCTACCCAATTTTAGAAGCACAAGGACTCCTCCAAAGTTCACGCCTGCTCAATCTGACTGAACAACAAAATCGTGAATTTTAAAAATATTTGCACAATAAGCAAATCCCATTGCTTATTAAATTATGAATGTTCAAATATCTGAGCCAAATCAAATTCTCTTGCAAGAAATACACCACTACACAATCTTACAATTAAGAAAAAGCCTATCATCAAAAACACAAAATCTATAGAATTGCCATGATGATATGGACATTTCGAGAAACTCAGTCGACACAATATTCCGTAAAGTATAAAACAGAAATATTCACTTTCAAGCTTCTCTGTTCTTATATTAACAAACTTATTTTCAATTTTTTTGAATCTATATTCTTTTTTATTCCTTAAATTAGATAAATTTAATTTTTATCAAAATATCAAAAAATCTTTATAAGAAATAAATTAATAAATGAACTTTTCATGCACAAAAAATACTTTTATAAATACTATTATTTACATAAAACAATTGCTAAATCCAGTACTTTTGGGTTTTATAAAGAAAATTATATCATTTGTTACTTTAGAGGTATAACATTGCACATATGAAATATTCACATGAGTTAAAAAACAGCAAAGGAAAACTATAGCAAAGTTTCCACCAGTAATATTCTTATCCTTGAGGAAAAAGTACACCTTGACCTTTACAAAGCTTACCCTAGTTAAAAATAACAATGGCAAAGGAGAATAGAATGGAAGACGCAAGTATCGGCTGGATTGCAGCTATTATTATCGGCGGCCTTGCAGGATGGGCCGCACAATATTTTATGAAAAGCCAAACGGGAGTTTTTCTAAACATTATTTTAGGAATTATTGGGGCCGCATTAGCCAGTTTTCTTTTTAGCCTTTTAGGCGTAAGTTTTGCTGGTTGGTTTGGCTATCTTGTTTCAGGTTTTATAGGTGCCTGTATACTTATATGGATAGGACGAAAAATCCGCTCATAAAACATAGAGCACTTCTTGAAGCTCTATGAAACAATCGAAATGTTTCCGCAATAACTTTAACAGTTACAGCGTGGGGGGAATGATGGTTAGATGCTTTAAGCTGAAATCTTTTTGCATCACCATCATAATATAATTAAATGAGAAACAGCAAAAACCCAACTCACCGCAGTGGTCAATATGCTAAAGCCTATTTATAACACCAAAAAACGACATTATTCTCGTATAATATTGGCACGGTTTCTTTACAATTCACATCTAAAATATCACAGTTTTTAATAACTGGCTGCACTAGTATTTTACCAACACATTCTGTTAAGAAAACACAGCAATGTGAACTCATCTGCATATTATGACATAAATAATAATGATATTACAAAACTCTCTCGTGTAGAGCTAAAATTCCTATATATTTTATAAATAAAACCATTTTATTAAAAAATTCAAATAGCCATCCTGAATTTTGACAATAATAACAAGAGTTTTCTCTAATCTAATATTCACAAAAATAAAAAAATTCTTACAAATATGATATTTTTACTTTTCGCAATTTTATGAATGAAAGATATTAAATTTCCATCTATAATATGTTTTCATCATAGCTTTTTAAATAATCTCCCATTCTGTTTTCTCACCAACATCTTCCCATTTAAAATCTTGCTGCCTTGGTATTTCCGCATTATAATGAAAAATATTTGTTTTTATCTTCTTAGATGGCATACAAAATACGATTTTAGATGTGGAGTGAAATAATGTCTAATCTTAGAGATTCTATCATGCCGCCTCTAAAATGGACCTTTGATCAAGCCTTTCCTATCCCAGAAAACATCCGTGATTGGCTCATGGAATCGGGATCAATGACGCTTCGATTAAAAAAACATTGTGCACATATACATGTTGAACCACAACGTGAATGTTTTATTACGCGAGATAACTTGCAAGATGAAGCAGAGCATCTCCCTGAAAGCCCACGTTACTGGTTGCGAGAAGTCATCCTGATGGGAGACAAGCAACCTTGGCTTCTGGGACGCACTGTAATCCCACAAGAAACCCTCCTTGAACAAAACCAAGTACTGATGCATTTAGGCACAACCCCATTAGGACATTACCTCTTTAACAGTGGCAAATTAACCCGCGATTACATCCACATTGGCCAACAAGGTGCGTTATGGGCACGCCGTTCCCGTTTGCGATTAGCAGACAAACCATTATTACTTACTGAGCTGTTTTTAACAGCTTCACCACTTTATATAACAAATTCTGTATAAATGGAGATTTTTACACTCTCTTATTATACTCAACTTATTGTTTTAAATAACTTTCTCAAATTAAGAAGTAAAAGATATGCATCTGTTTACTTCAAAATATTTCTTCAATCATGCCATAACTTTATCGATATCACGCAATCTACCAGCCATTGTTTATTGCAAAGCTTTACAAATCACCTCTGTACTTCCTCTTTCATAAAGCAAAATACGATAAAAATGCAGATATGATTTCCATTTTTTCTTTACTCATTCTTACGAGACAAGATTCTTGATAAATACATGCTTCATACAATTGAATCATTTCAATAAAAACCAGACTATAATCGAATGGTGATAAATTCCTAGAAAGCCTCTATCAGAACGAAAAATATTGCAATCTCTCACCACAGCATACAGGAAACCATGAAAGAAAAATCCACACTATCCTATGCCTCCAAAGTATTGTGGAAACCCCATTAATCTGAAATTTGATGACACAACCTAAATTGAGTCAATTTTGTTCAAACAAAAAAGTGGCATCTCGCCAATCTTTACATGTCTTCGAGCTCATAACAAAAATAATCAACATGCATATCTTAGAAAATCTTAAAACAGGACTTTACCTCTTCACACAATCTACTTATACTTCCTACTTCAAGCAAAACATTATAGAAACAACATACGCAACATCTGTTATGGTTTTGCTTTATACTGTTTAGAGAATAAATTGTGGGCGCGGACGCATACTATGACACAAACTATCCCATCTCTTGATCCTTGGAGTGTAAGCAAACCTACAGCTCTCTTAGTATTAGCTGATGGAACAATTATTGAAGGTAAAGGAGCAGGTGCGGAAGGTATTGCTGAAGCGGAAATATGTTTCAATACCGCTATAACAGGTTATGAAGAAATCCTCACCGATCCATCATATAGCCAACAAATCATTAATTTTACATTTCCTCATATAGGAAATGTAGGTACCAATAGCGAAGATATTGAAGATCTTACCCCCCTTAACTGTCATGGTGCAGTGGGTGCTATTTTTAAGGCAGATATTACTCATCCCTCTAACTACCGTGCCAATGAAAACTTTAATAAATGGCTTAAAACGCGTAAAATTATTGCACTTTGTGGTATTGATACACGTGCTCTTACTATTCTTATTCGTGAAAAAGGTGCACAAAATGCTGTCATCGCCCACAACGCGCAGGGCGATTTCGATATTCCTTCTTTGAGAAAACGTGCACAAAAATGGTCTGGTCTTGTTAATCTCGACCTGACAAAAGAAGTGACCTCTCAGTCATCAAGGCAATGGAATGAAAAGCCATGGATATGGAATAAAGGATATAGTACAAATACTGTTCACAATTTTCATATCATTGCAATTGATTATGGTATTAAGCGCAATATTCTTCGCCTTATGGCGACACAAAATGCACGCATTACTGTTGTGCCAGCACACACCAATACAGAAGAAATTCTCGCAATGAAACCTGATGGTATTTTTCTTTCTAATGGGCCAGGCGATCCAGCTGCTACAGCGCAATACGCTCTTCCAACGATTAAAACATTGATTGAACGTAATTTACCGCTTTTTGGTATATGTCTGGGTCATCAACTCTTGGCACTCGCAGTTGGCGCAAAAACCATCAAAATGCACCAAGGACATCATGGTGCCAATCATCCAGTTAAAGATCTTAACACTGGAAAAGTTGAAATTGTCTCAATGAACCATGGTTTTGCCGTAGACGCAAAATCTCTACCACAACATGTGCAAGAAACACATATTTCCCTTTTTGATGGTTCAAATTGTGGTATTCGAATCATTGGAAAACCTATTTTTTCTGTTCAATATCACCCGGAAGCTTCCCCAGGCCCTCAAGATAGTCACTATCTCTTTCGCCACTTCTGCGATCTTATTATGGACTATAAAAAAATAGCTTAATGAAAATGGATTTTTCCTCAAATTATATTCTTTTGCTGCGCAAAACAGCTAATCTTCTACTATAACAAAAAGCAATCACACCTCTATAAAACCGCTTTTCTGAAACACAAAAAAGAGTAGAAGCTGCTGAAAATTTATAAAGCTTGTTTACTTAAGAGTATCGTCTTAGCAAAATATTTCTACCAACCAGAATCTCAAACGCTTAACGTATCCGTGAAGCAAAAATGATCATCGCAATGACAAGAATACAAAAGCCGCCCACAAAAGGAGCACCCGCAAAATAAAACACCGGCTTCGCATGTGTAAACCACTCAAAGAGAAACGTATAAAAAATTGAGCCAAATATCAAACTCAATGAAGCAACAGAAACCATTGCGCCCTGCAATTCACCCTGTACATTTTCCGGCACCTGTTTTGCAACAATAGCACGCATAGGTGCATGAATAAGATATTCAAACATCGTACATGCAAAAACCACATAAACCATCCATCCTTGCGTTGCAAATGTATAACCAAGCATAGCAACCGATGCAAAGAGAAACCCTAGCATAGCAATACGCCAATTGCTCCATCGCTGAGAAAAATAAGGCAAAACAAGGGCAACTACTATAATCTGACCTATACCGAAAACACTATAAGACACACCGATAGAAAAAGAACTCCAATTATAGCGTTCTTTAGCAATAAAAGCCCAAATACTTAACCATACAGCTTCTGCAAACCAATAAAGAAAAAAGACCAGCAACATCCAGAGAACTGTTGGATATTGCTTCAATTGCAAAAGTGCTCCTAAAGGATTGGCACGCTTAATATCAAAAGAGCGTCTTTTCCGCATAGGAAGCGTTTCTGGGAGCATCATCCATGCAAAAATAAAATTAATAACTGAAAAACCAACAGCAAAATAAAATGGAACACGAGGACCAAATTGGCCTAAAAAACCGCCGAGTAACGAACCTAAAATAAATCCCAATCCAGAGGCAATTCCCAACAAACCAAAATTGCGTGTACGCGTCTTATCATCAGATATATCAGCAAGATAAGCTGCACAGGTTTCAAAACTAATACCAATCGCTCCTGATAAAAGGCGCCCGATAAACAACATAGAATAATTCCACGCTATAGCGCATATGAAATGATCAAAAGCAAAACACATAATAGAAATAAGTAAAATCGGACGGCGGCCATAGCGATCAGAAAGATTACCAATAACAGAAGCAAACAAAAATTGCATTGCTGAATAAGCTATAAGCAATCTCCCTCTTTCTACAGACGATGCACTTATGTTTTTTCCGGTCAACTGAGCAAAATATTCAGGCAAAACAGGGCTAACAATTGCGATAGCAATAATATCCAACAACAAAATAATGAAAATAAGAATGAGCTCACCCTGAACACACTTTGGATTAAACTTGTGATTTCGCATAGCACTCACACCGCTTCTCCGTTATCTTCTAGATCTCCGCTATTTCTGAAGCCATTGCATATCATCAATCATTTTCATAGAAAATGATTATTCTCATAGAATAAATTAAGAAAAGACCACATACTTTTCTTATATCAGATCTCTTAATGTAATGACATAAAAATTATTTTTTGCATCGTGCAAATCAACTATAAATAAAATCTTCAATTAAAGAGAGAACACTTTCAGCACTTAGAAATATTATGATACATTGATTACTCCTTCCAATCTCACCCTTTCAAAGAGAACAGTTTAAAAACAAGTGATCATGTATAATAACGAAAATCTTTTAAAGTAGCCTCTTAGCACTTTTCTTCCCCCATATGCAGATACTACAAGATTAAAGTATGTGACATTCAAACACTCTTCCATCTCAAAAAATTAGAAATTTTATAAAAAACAGTTTTATTTTACGAAACTAGAGAATATTCATATCATATATAATTTATAGCGCCTTAAAAACCATATCGATCTATGCTATGATATAGAATATGCTTATCATGGTTTTAAAAACAACAAGCTTAGCATTAAAAATACTACTTTCCATAAAGGGTAGCCTGATAAACTGCTAATTTTAAAATGGTGCATAAAATGCAAAAAATATTCCAATTAATTTTAATCTCAGCATTAACCACAGGATGTAATGCTCAAAATTCTGATAAAAACAAAGAGATTCCAAAAAACAAAATAGAGCTACAACAAACAACTAAAGTAGACTTAGACTCATACACTTTAAATAAATTGAACATTCTTCTTGAAAAACGCTCAAAAGCTCATCACTATGAAAGAGGAGAAATGATTGACTTGCTTTCTAAAGCTTTTTTAGAAACACCTTACCAAGCAAACATGTTACATGGCTCAGAAAATACAGTAGAAAAACTGATCATTGACTTTAGAGGTTTAGATTGTTTCACTTATCTAGATTATGTTGAAGCATTATCAAAATCAACATCACAAACGGAATTCATTAAAAACGTTATACGAACGCGCTATGTTGATGGTAACGTGAGTTTTTTTAATCGGAAGCATTTTTTTACTGACTGGGCTTATAGAGAATATAAACTCACCACTGACATCACCGCCCAAATAAGCCCTAACGCAGTAAGCACTGAAAAATATCTCAATGAAAAAACTGATGGCAGAAACTATCTTCCTGGACTACCGGTTATTAAACGCAAGATAACCTATATTCCAAGACGCTTTATTAATGAAGAGGTTATAAGTCATTTAAAAACTGGTGATTTCATTGGTATTTATACCGAACTGGCTGGGCTAGATGTGTCTCATGTAGGTTTCTTTATCATGACAGAAAATGGTCCAATGTTTCGGAATGCTTCCTCACAAAAAGAAAATAAAAAAGTTATAGATTCTCCTTTTATGGATTATGTTGCAAAAACACCAGGAATTATTGTTTTAAGAGCTCTTCCATAACCTATAGAGGAAACAAAAATATTCTCCATATTATTCATCTGAAATTATTAAGAATTAAAAATCGTATAATTTATATAGATATACTATATCTGTTTATTTTTACTAAAAAACAAATAAATTCATTCCACAATAAAATAATACATTAATTATTATATAAAAACATAAAATTAAAATATTTATTAAACATTTAAAAGGGTTATATTCATAATTTTATATAAATTAATATTTTATATTTATTAAGAATATTTTTATATTCTATTTTGCTACAGAGTATTATTATTATAAGTAAATAATACTTTTAATATTCAGCTAAAATTTCTCTATTCAAAAAAAATATTTAGCTTCAATTTGATGAAAAAAAACAGGGAAAAAGCATTTTAGTGCTTACTTTCTTTGTCAGTTAACCTATAAAATTATTTCAACCTCAAAGTTTAACTCTGTCTGCCGTAGTCGTGTACAGTTATTTGACGTAGGGAAAGCCATGCCAAAACGCACAGATATAAAATCTATTCTTATCATTGGAGCAGGACCGATTGTTATTGGTCAGGCATGCGAATTTGACTATTCAGGCACACAAGCTTGTAAGGCCTTAAAGGAAGAAGGTTATCGCATTATTTTGGTAAACTCTAATCCTGCCACCATTATGACAGATCCAGATTTAGCTGATGCGACTTATATTGAGCCTATTACTCCTGAAATTGTTGCACAAATTATCGCTCGTGAACGGCCGGATGCTCTTTTGCCAACTATGGGAGGACAAACAGCCCTTAATACCGCTTTATCATTAAAGCGTATGGGTATCTTAGACCGCTATCATGTTGAAATGATAGGTGCAAACGCGGATGCAATTGATAAGGCTGAAGATCGTGCTTTATTTCGCAAAGCGATGGCAAACATCGGTTTAGAAACTCCGCGTTCTATGTTAGCCAATGCTACAGAACTTAAAGAAGAAAATCGCCAACTACATGCAAAAAAGCGCGAGGAACTTAAAGCAAAACTTTCTGGTGATGCACTTGACCAAGCACTGGAAAAGCTTGAGCATGATTGGCGACAAACAGAAAGCGATCGTAAACAGCATTATATTGCCCATGCAACTGCAAAAGCCGTTCAAGCTCTTGATATTATTGGTCTTCCAGCGATTATTCGTCCTTCCTTCACCCTTGGTGGTACTGGCGGTGGTATCGCGTATAATCGTTCTGAATTTTATGAAATCATTGAACGAGGACTTGAAGCTTCACCGACAACAGAAGTTTTGATTGAAGAAAGTGTTTTAGGATGGAAAGAATATGAAATGGAAGTTGTACGTGATAAAAACGACAACTGTATCATTGTTTGTTCCATTGAAAACCTTGATCCTATGGGCATTCATACCGGTGATTCGATTACCGTAGCTCCTGCTCTCACCTTAACAGATAAAGAATACCAATCTATGCGCAATGCTTCCATTGCTGTTCTGCGTGAAATTGGTGTTGAAACGGGTGGCTCTAATGTACAATTTGCTGTTAATCCTGACAATGGCCGCCTTATTGTTATTGAAATGAATCCGCGTGTTTCGCGCTCTTCAGCGCTTGCCTCAAAAGCTACAGGATTTCCAATTGCCAAAATAGCGGCAAAACTAGCAGTTGGTTATACGCTTGACGAATTAAAAAATGACATCACGGGCGGTGCAACACCAGCATCATTTGAACCTTCTATTGATTATATTGTTACCAAGATTCCTCGTTTTGCTTTTGAAAAATTTCCTGGGTCATCATCTGTCTTAACAACTGCAATGAAATCTGTAGGAGAAGTTATGGCAATCGGGCGCACTTTTCAGGAATCGCTGCAAAAAGCCCTCCGTGGACTTGAAACGGGACTTACCGGTTTTGATGAAATTGCTATCCCGGAACATGCGGAAGGTGATGAAAAAAGCTCTATACGCTCCGCCATTGCAATACCAAGCCCTGATCGTTTGCGCTACATTGCCCAAGCAATGCGTTCTGGTTTACCTTTAAATGAAATTCACCAAATTAGCAAAATTGATCCATGGTTTTTAGAGCAAATAGCCTCCATTATTGAAATAGAACAGCGTATCCGCACCTATGGTTTGCCCCAAGACTCAGACAATCTGCGCATGTTAAAAGCAATGGGCTTTTCGGATACGCGTTTAGCCACCCTAACGGGGCAAGAAGTCGATGATATTGCTGCTCTGCGCAAATCGCTTAATATTCAGCATGTTTTCAAACGGATTGACACTTGTGCAGCTGAATTTTCTTCACCTACAGCCTATATGTATTCGACATACGAAGTTCCCTTTGCAGGTATAGAACACTCAGAAGCACAAGTTTCTGAACGCAAAAAAGTTGTTATTTTAGGCGGGGGCCCCAATCGTATTGGACAGGGTATTGAATTTGATTATTGTTGCTGCCATGCTGCCTTTGCGCTTCGTGATGCAGGACTTGAAGCTATTATGATTAATTGCAATCCTGAAACTGTCTCAACAGATTATGATACCTCTGATCGTCTTTATTTTGAACCTTTAACAACAGAAGATGTTATTGCTATTTTAGAAACAGAACAGAAAAAAGGTGAATTGGTTGGGGTGATCGTCCAATTTGGTGGACAAACACCACTCAAATTGGCAAGTGCATTAGAAAAACACAATATCCCTATCTTAGGCACTTCACCTGACGCCATCGATTTAGCAGAAGATAGAGACCGCTTTCAAAAATTATTATTCAAACTCAACTTAACACAGCCGCAAAATGGTATTGCCCATTCAATCGAACAAGCCCGCCTTATCATTCATGAACTAGGTTTTCCATTGATTGTGCGCCCTTCTTATGTTTTAGGAGGTCGTGCTATGCAAATTATCCGTGATGAACGCAGTTTACAAAATTATTTGCTTGAGAGTGTGACTGAACTAATTCCAGAAGACATCAAGGCCCGTTATCCCAATGATAAAACACAACAAATCAATAGATTTCTTGATAAGAATCCATTGTTATTTGATACTTATCTCACCGAAGCTATTGAAGTTGATGTTGATTGTCTATGCGATGGAGAAGAAACACTTGTGGTTGGTATTATGGAGCATATTGAAGAAGCCGGTATCCATTCGGGGGATTCAGCGTGTTCTCTACCAGTGCATACGCTCTCAAATAAAATAGTTGTCGAATTAGAGCGTCAAACCAAAGCATTAGCCCAAGCACTTCATGTTCGTGGATTAATGAATGTACAATATGCCATTAAAGATGAGACGATTTATGTATTAGAGGTTAATCCCCGTGCTTCACGCACTGTTCCATTCGTTGCCAAAACAATTGGGCTGCCTATTGCAAAGATAGCTGCACGTATTATGGCAGGAGAAACGCTTCAAAAATCGCTTCAAGCTTATGGTGGCTTCCCTTCTTCGCAGCAGCAAAAACAACATATCGCTGTTAAAGAAGCTGTTTTTCCTTTTGCCCGTTTTTCAGGTGTAGATACGCTTCTTGGTCCAGAAATGCGCTCAACCGGTGAAGTTATGGGGCTTGATTATGAATTTGCTCTTGCTTTTGCTAAAGCCCAACTTGGTGCTGGTGTTGAACTCCCAAAGGAAGGAACTTTGTTCGTTTCTGTAAGAGATGAAGACAAAAACCGTATCTTGAATCCCGTAAAACTTTTAACACAACTTGGTTTTTTTGTTCTCGCCACAAGTGGAACACAAAAATTTCTTGCTGAACATAATATTGAAGCAAAAAAAATTAACAAAGTTCTAGAAGGGCATCCTCATATTGAAGATGCCATTCGTAATCGACAAATTCAATTGATTTTCAATACAACCAGTACCCCCAGTGCCATCTCAGACTCCAAATCACTACGCCATGCCGCACTCATGCAAAAAGTTCCCTATTATACAACAATCGCTGGAGCACAAGCTGTCGTGGAAGCGATCAAGGCACTCAAAAATAACTGCCTTGAAGTACGCTCACTACAAAGTTATTTTACTATGATGAAAACATAACTAACATAGTGTTTATAATAATTCATTGTTTTGCAACCTAAATAAACAACCTTAATATTATAGGTTTTTTTCATTGCATATCTGTGTCTGTTGAATAAACTAAAATTACTTGCTTACACATCACAAGCGTAACAAGCGTGTAGATCATAACTCTTAAAGAAAAAAAATTAAAACAATTCTCATAAAACGTCTCAAAGACCCAGAGTTGTCGCGATCTTAAAAACTGGTAAAGAGTGTGATGGTGCCGCCGGCTTGCCTCTTTCATAAATGTAAAGATAGTGATATGGCTTTTCCGTTACACTATTCACAAGCACCATCTTAAAATAAGTTTGGATGCTTTAAGAGTTATCTCTTTAAAACACACCGATGAATATCCCCTTTATATTTTCACAATCTTTTATTTGTATAAAATACTGATTGAGACTTGCTTTTTGTTCTAAAGACTTTTATACTATACTCTATCGAATTTTCGGTTATGTGACTTTCTTTCCTGTGCATTCTGCACTCTCAGTGAAACTTCTCCCACCTAATTTCGATCTAAAACCGTACTGAAGGTTTTTATGGCTTCAGTACATAATATAATTATATCTTCTAAGGAGTTTCCTATGTCTACAGGAACAGTTAAGTGGTTTAATACAACAAAAGGTTTTGGCTTTATTCAGCCTAGTGACGGAAGTGCAGATGTATTCGTACATATTTCCGCCGTTGAACGTTCTGGTTTAAGCAATCTTAATGAAGGGCAGAAAGTCTCTTATGATGTTCTTCAAGATCGTCGTTCTGGAAAATTTGCTGCTGAAAACCTTGCAGCGCTTTAATTTTCACAATTTTGCTACATTTCGATAAAAAAATTCGCCTCTATAGGCGAGTTTTTTATCAAAGCAGATATAATCAATTTTTACAAAAAAGCACTAACTTACTACTTTGTGTAATAATCTAAGAGATCGCTTAAAACTTTTCACAATCACCGCGCACTATTTTTTTCTGTAAAATCTCAAAGAACAGTACAGATTATGAATTTGCAACGAATTTTTTTAAGCTCTGTGTACCTAGCACCTTAACCCAACAAAGAATTGAAAATATATTTTAGAAATTTCATAAAAGAACAATTTTTTGAATCGCGATTAAAATATATCTGGACTATTGTTTTTATTGAAGAAACACTATTTCCCTCTTCGAGTCGTATTTGAACTTAAATCTTATTTAACTATACAGAGCCTAACAATTTTCCTGCAATTTTTTATTGCATAGAACATAATCTCTTATAGAATACTTTTAAATGTTTGCTTATATCATATAAGGATTGAAATTATGGCTTTTATTGCCGAGCGGCTTTCTCATATCAAACCTTCTGCAACAATTGCAGCTTCCCAAAAAGCACGTAATTTAAAAGCTCTAGGCCGTAATGTCATTGCGTTAAGTGCTGGAGAGCCGGATTTTGATACACCCGACAATATTAAAAATGCTGCCATTGAAGCTCTTCGCCGCGGAGAAACAAAATACACTCCCATATCTGGTATTCCAGAATTGCGTCAAGCAATTGCAGAAAAGTTTAAAAGAGAAAACAATCTTACCTATCAACCAGAGCAAATTATTGTTGGCACCGGTGGCAAACAAATCCTTTTTAATGCATTAATGGCAACTTTAAATAAAGGAGATGAAGTTATCATTCCATCTCCTTATTGGGTCAGTTATCCAGAAATGGTTACCCTCAACGATGGCGTCCCTGTTTTCGTAGAAACAAAATTAGAGTTTTCTTATAAGCTTCAACCGCAAGAACTAGAAGCTGTCATTACCCCTAAAACAAAATGGTTCATCTTTAACTCTCCTTCCAATCCCTCAGGTGCTGCTTATACGCGTGACGAATTAAAAAAGCTAACAGATGTTTTAGTGAAATATCCTCATGTTTATATCCTTACCGATGATATCTATGAACATCTAACATATGAAAATTTTGCCTTTGTCACTCCAGCAGAAGTCGAGCCAAAACTTTATGACCGTACACTTACAATGAACGGTGTATCTAAAGCTTATGCCATGACAGGGTGGAGAATTGGTTATGCAGGAGGACCAAAAGAATTGATTAAAGCCATGGATACCATCCAAGGTCAACAAACATCTGGTACAAGCTCTATCTCTCAATGGGCAGCTGTCGAAGCGCTCAATGGTCCACAAGATTTTATCGCTCGAAATAAAACTATTTTTCAAACACGCCGTGATCTTGTCGTTTCCATGTTAAATCAAGCTCCTGGCATTAACTGCCCAACACCAGAAGGCGCTTTCTATGTTTATCCTTCCTGTGCAAAGCTGATTGGGAAAAAGACACCTGAAGGTAAAGTGATCTCTAATGATGAAGACTTTGTAATGGCGCTTTTGGAAACAGAATCAATTGCCGTCGTTCATGGCTCTGCCTTTGGACTTGGACCAGCTTTTCGCATTTCCTACGCAACATCAGAAAAACGACTTGAAGAAGCTTGTGTGCGTATTCAACGCTTTTGTCATAGTTTGCGTTAAAATGCTATATTTACAATTTTATTATGATCCGTTTATCTGAGAGTCTTTTGATGATTAGATTATCGCACAAATCAAAGAAGATTCTACAGAAAATATCGAAGGATAAACTGTATAGCAACCTATGCTGGGAATAGAACCCAAAACATCAAATATCTGATTCAAGCAATAAAATAGCAATAATTTTAAAAATGACACTTCCCTGGAACAAGTCTCTATGGACCTATAGTTGAAATAGTGATCAACTATAGGTCCACAAAACAACCCTTTTTGATTCTGAAATACTTATGGTGATGTAAATATCCTTCAAAGCTTTTTATCTTACACTAAAGGAGCTAAAAACGTTAAGGATCTACAAAGACTTTAATTTTTTTTATTATCTTTCAAGACATTTGCATTTTGAGAGACAATATAAAAAAAAGCCGGACAAATGTCCGGCAAATCTAGAAAATCTACAGAGATAAAATCAATCTAACAGATCTTCGTAAGGGAACACTCAAGAAAATGCAATGGGAGGCAACATAATCAAGAGATAACTTTCTATCTCATTTTATGAGAAAAAGCACAATAAAGACTTATGCGTATCTGCTATGCATTAAACACATAGCTCTTCAATGTCCTTTTATTAAAAAGACCATTGGCGCGCTTTTAAAAAAATATAATCTCGAAAAGCATTCAGCTTTGCCAAATTCTTTAAAGCATAAGGATAACAAAAAAAGGTATCAAAAGAAGGAATATCAACCATATCGGGGAAAAGACGCACAAAGCGCTCATCATTATTCACAATATAGTCAGGCAGCACAGCAATACCAAGATCACGCATAAGTGCATTCTTAATTGAAATAATATTATTGATTCGCAAGACTGAAGTACGTAGTGAACCATCACTTCTACCAGCTTTTTCTAACCAATTTAGGCCAGACAAATAATGCGGAACAGGTTCACCAAATGAAATAATACGGTGAGCGTCAAGTTCAGACAATTTTTCTGGTTTTCCATAATTTGCAATATAGTTTTCCGAAGCATAAACATGCATATGAATTGTAAAGAGTTTTCTTTGTATAAGGTCAGGCTGTTGAGGCTGATGAAGGCGTACAGCACAATCTGCACGACACATTGTCAAATCAAGTTCTTCATCAGAAAGCAAAAGCTGAACCCGCATATCGGGATAAAGGCTTAAAAATTCTGGCATACGCTCTGCAATCCACCCAGCCCCCATTCCGAAAGTTGAAGTAATACGCAAATGCCCCGTTGGTTTTTTACAACCTTCACTCAACTGCGAACGCACATTTTCGAGCTTCATTAAAACATCATGCGTTGTGCGATAAAGAATTTCACCTTGCTCTGTTAAAATTAAACCACGCGCATGACGCTGAAAGAGAGACACACCAACTTCTTGTTCTAAAGCTGAAACCTGTCGTGAAATTGCTGATTGGGATAAATGAAGCTTTTGTGCTGCATGTGTAAAAGACCCTGCTTCTGCCGCAGCATGAAAAATCCTTAATTTATCCCAATCTAACGGCAATGGCACAATCTTACCTCTGATTTTTTTACTTTTTGATAAACTTTACGCTTGCAGCTCTAAAAAATGTTCTGCTTCTAAAGCGGCCATACATCCCCTTCCCGCGGCGGTTATAGCTTGACGAAATGTATCATCGGTCACATCACCTGCAGCAAAAACACCATCAATACTTGTTGCCGTTGAATCTGGCTGTGTCCACAAATAACCACCTCGTTTTTGTTTCAATTGCCCTACAAATAAAGAAACAGCAGGGTCATGCCCAATAGCAATAAATATCCCTTCCGCATTCACCTTAATCTCTTGACCCGTCTTAGTATTTTTAAGACGTGCACCTGTTACAATAGCGCCCTTTGAATCTTGCGCTGGCAAACCAACAATTTCTTCTACCACATGATCCCAAAAAACACGCACATTATCACGGGCAAGCAATCTATCTTGCAAAATTTTCTCTGCCCGAAAATAATCCCGTCTATGAACCACACTGACACTCTTGGCCAAATGCGATAAATAAAGAGCCTCTTCAACGGCTGTATTTCCTCCTCCCACCACAATGACATCCTTCCCACGATAAAAAAAGCCATCACATGTAGCACAAGCAGAAACACCTCCTCCCATAAAAGTTTGTTCACTTTCCAAACCAAGCCAACGTGCCTGCGCCCCCGTTGCAATAATGAGAGCATCACAACAATATTGCGCCCCAGAATCTCCATATAAAACAAAAGGATACTTCAATAAATCAGCTTTTATAATAGTATCATAGATAATTCTTGTACCCATATTTTCAGCTTGTTTTGCCATTTGTTCCATTAACCATGGCCCTTGAATAGGATCAGCAAAACCTGGATAGTTTTCAACATCAGTCGTAATTGTCAACTGTCCCCCTTGTTGTACACCAGTAACCATAACTGGCTTTAGCATTGCTCTTGCCGCATAGATCGCCGCTGTATAACCAGCTGGACCTGAGCCAATAATAAGCAGGCGAATACGCGATTCTAGCATAAAGTCCCCTTCTTTTTCTTACTGAACTATTCTATAAATCATAACAAAATGCAGACTTTAAAAAATATTTTTCAACAGTCTAAATTATGGTGTATATGTACCTCTTTTCAAGTTTAATGAAAAGGTTCCATTGTCAATTCACCAAAGCACACTTAATATAAAGGCTGATCTTTATCGTATAAACAAAAAAACGTAAACTCTTAAAATTAAGCACAAAATCGTAACAAAAAGAAATCAAAAGATAGGAAACGGCCATTTTTCAATTTATTATCAATGTCTGTGCACGTTTTGCGTTAATCATGGGAGGAGCAATGCTTCTGCCAATGTTGGTTGATTTACACGACCACAACCATCATTGGATAATTTTTCTCCACTCCTGTGCCATAACCACCGTGTTAGCAACGCTGATACTTTTAGCAACCAAGGGAGCGACCTGTCGTTTTTCAGCACGGCTTGGTTTCATGCTCACTGTTTGTCTTTGGCTAACAGGCAGCATTGTTGGTGCCCTTCCCCTTTATCTTTCTCCTCTTCCAATTTCTCTTGCAGGAGCAATCTTTGAATCGGTCTCTGGAATTACAACCACAGGCTCTACAGTACTTAACGGTCTAGATAATTTATCGCGAAGTATTTTGTTATGGCGCTCTCTCATATGTTGGATTGGAGGCATTGGTTTTATTGGTTTAGCGCTCTTACTTTTGCCTTCTTTGCGTGTAGGTGGCGTGCAACTTTTTCATATGGAATCATCAGATAAATCTGAAAAAATATTGCCCCGTATTAACCAGATTGCCAACGGCATTATTATAGCTTATGTTGGATTAACATTGGCTTGCATGCTTTCTTATTTTGCTTCGGGTATGAGTTTATTTGATGCCATTAACCACGCAATGAGCACTATCGCAACAGCTGGCTTTTCAACCCATGACGCTTCTTTTGGCTATTTTTCTGATAAACCAGCCATCTTCATTATTTCAACAATTTTTATGTTGCTCTCTGCACTGCCCTTCGTGCTTTACGTTAAATTAGTACTTCCTGGACACTCCAAACGCTTTATTGATTCACAAATCATTGTTTTTCTCTATATTGTCTTTCTTTTCAGCTTTGCTCTAGCAGCATGGCTTAAATTTCATGACCATCGTGCTTTCCATCTTATTTTTCTTGATGTCATTTTTCACCTTACATCTATTATTAGCACCACCGGTTATAGTGCCGAAGATTACCAACTTTGGGGTCCCTTTGCACTTGGCATTTTTTTCATTGTTTCATTTACAGGTGGATGTGCTGGTTCTACCTCTGGTGGAATAAAAATCAATCGTCTCATTATCCTTTGGCGTATTACACAAACAAATATAGAAAAACTTCTTTTTCCTAATGTCATTGTAAAAGCGCGCTATGATCATACAAACATCTCGAGCGATGTTGCAAAAGCAGTTTTATTTTTTGTATGTCTTTACATATTTTGTCTTCTCATTGGTACTGCACTTTTGCTCACAACCGGACTTGACTTTACTTCTGCCTTCACCGGCGTCTTAACCGCCCTTTCTAATATCGGTCCAGGTTTTGGAAACATTATCGGCCCCGTTGGAAATTTCTCTACAATCAATGATAATGCTTTATGGATTTTGAGTTTTCTGATGCTGGCTGGACGTCTTGAAATTATAACGATATTCGTACTTTTTATTCCTGCTTTTTGGCGTGAACAATTTTAATGACAGTATTTATTTGACAATGACCAAAAATTTAAAAGATAAACAATGTATGTTATAAACCCAATCTTAATTTCATTGCTTAAAAAATCTTTAAAGAGCCTCACACACATCCTTATACAAGCAATATAAAACTAATGAAGAGAATTTAAAAACTTTTCTCAAAACATGAGACCTTTAAAATATGAATTCTTAACTTTTACGCGAGTAAGCAAAGGCTTTCAAAACATATTAAAATCTTATGTGCTTCTTTACTGAAAAGATAATGATACCGCATCATATAGAGCTTCTTACCAATGCTTTCCGATTGCAAACAAGCACAGATAATTTCTAGTAGAAATGTTTTTCACTGCAGTGCAGCTGATATAAATTTTATTATGGTAAAATACATTGGAACTCTCATCCTCAAGGCAATACAATCTGCCTCATTATGAGAAAAAAACTTTTGAGAATGATATATTTTTTCTACTTTTCAAAAAAAATTCCGATATGTTTAAGATATTTTTTCCGCAAACATTTCCTCATAAATACTCCCAATTGCAGCAGCTTCCTTCTCCAAAGGGAAATGGGCACGAACATGCGCTAAAGCTTTTTCTCCCTCTGTTCTTGTTTTTTCTAAATCAGCTAAATAAGGTTCAATTGCTGCTGTTAAAGCCTCACCATCTCCTGCTTTAACAACCGTTCCTGTTCCCTCCACCACCAATTCTTTATAAGCTCCTGCATCACTCGCAACAACAGCTGTTTGTGATGCCATTGCTTCCAAAGGCGTCAAACCAAAACCTTCAGTACGTGAAGGTGCAACATAAAGCGATAAGCGACGATACCACAAAGGTGTATTGTGCAGCTCACCAAGAAAAATAATGCGATCCTCTAAGCATACTTCAGCAATCCTTTGACGTAATTTTCTTTCAAAATTATAATATTGTTCTGTCGTTCGGCCAGCAATAAGGGCTGTCCACTCAGGATAGCGTGGCAACAATGCTATCATTGCCTCCACAAACAAATCAGTACCCTTTGAGGAGCGCACACGTCCAAAACACCCCACCGCATATTTTCCTGGCAATCCAGAAGAAGAAAAACCATCTTCAAGAGTTTTTGGTGGTGAAAAACGTCTAATATCCACACCATGCATAATAACTTCATGGGGTACTTCTAGATAAGAACCCGTCTTTATACTGGTAGCAATCACCCTATCCATACGTTGGATCAACCATTTGGTAAAAGACTTATGATGACGTTGAGAAGCAGATGTAAAGATGAGTTTAAGTTTCATATGTAAAACATCGCGCAAAAAGATGCCACAAAGCATCTCAATATTGCGCCGTGCATGCCAAATACGAAACTGCTTACCTATCGGGCTTTTCCAAAGCCCGAAAAGATCCTTAAATCCAAGATCTGGCAAATTCTCTGGAAGCCCAAACCCTAAAGTAGATATATGTACCCCTTGTTCTCGCTGCAATGGAACGAGCTGAATGACTGTAGATGTCACTCCGGACAAACGCTTTTTAAAGTGAGGAGCTATAATCTCTGTTTCTTGCAAAGACACGCGCATAACAATTTAGATGTATTGAACCTTAATAATTTCGTAATTATGCGCCCCCCCTGGTGCATTTACTTCAATGACATCGCCTTCTTGCTTGCCAATGAGAGCACGCGCAATAGGTGAAGAAATAGAGATTTTACCAGTCTTTACATCAGCTTCTTGATCACCAACGATCTGATAAACCTTCTTCTCTTCAGTATCCTCATCTAAAAGCTTAATGGTGGCACCAAACTTGATTTTGTCGCCTGAAAGACGGGAGACATTAATTACTTCTGCCCGTGCAATATAATCCTCAAGCTCATTTATACGCCCCTCATTATGACTTTGTGCCTCTTTCGCAGCGTGATACTCAGCATTTTCTGACAAATCACCATGCGCACGCGCCTCAGAAATTGCTTCAATAATCCGTGGACGTTCCTGTTGTTGACGCCAACGTAGCTCTTCTTTAAGACTCTCAAAACCAGCTGTAGTCATCGGAACTTTTTCCATAATCCGTCCCTTTCTGTTACACGGAAGGTTCAATAAAATATAAAAAACGGCTTCCAAAATAACTTTTGGAATCCGAAAACCACAATTGTTTTTATTATATAGTACAGCGGCCTTGTTTTCCATATAAAAATAAAAAAGAAAACAAAACATTCACCGATTATCTTTTAAATTATCTGATATTTTAGCGCACACAAAGGCCACACTTCTCCTCTGCCATTCTGCAGTCAAAGAAGAAAAATTGTATTTCTTTCTATTTTATCATAACTTAGAAAAAGGAAGTTTGTATGATAGAGAGAAAAAAGTGAAATCTCTAAAGGAATCCTCTGCAAAAAATGAAAAAATTAATATTTTTTTTTGTGTTTATAGCTCTCTTTTTAGCCACAACAGTATCCGGAGCTGCAAATGCCTTTGTCACAAGAAACCTTAATTTGAGAACAGGACCAAGCACCAAGCATAAACTTCGTGGTTTAATCCCTACAGGAGAAACGGTATTTGTTCAAACCTGTAAAGGGAACTGGTGCCATATCAAATATAAAGCCAAAACAGGTTGGGTATCATCTCGTTATCTCTCATTTAAAGATGGTAATGCTCTTTATCATACATACACAGTATCTTCAGGAACAAATTACAACATATACAGTTATTCTCCATAACAATCATGATAAAGCTTATAACCAATTCCCTATGAAACATCATCATAGTGCAAAAGAAATATCGTACAGAGTTGTAAAATTGGGTATTTTCTTTAAAACTACGAACACTTCTGTAAAAGGATGTAATAATGAAAAATGGTGTCACAGCAACAGTAGAAGCTCTTTCTGCTCTGATTGCCTCAGGAAATCCCCTTTTTAAGAATGGCGTATTATGGACACCTCACCGCCCTATTCGTCCTGAAAAATCAGAAGGTGGGATTCCCTTTCAACTTGAAACTTCCTTTGAAGCTGCAGGAGATCAACCTCAAGCAATAAAAACTCTCGTTGAGGGGATTGAAAAAAATGAACGTACACAAGTGCTTTTGGGTGTTACCGGATCAGGAAAAACCTATACGATGGCTAAAATCATTGAAAAAACACAACGCCCAGCACTCATTTTAGCACCGAACAAAACACTTGCCGCACAACTTTATGGAGAATTTAAAAGTTTTTTTCCTCATAATGCCGTTGAATATTTTGTTTCTTATTACGACTATTATCAACCAGAAGCCTATGTTGCACGCTCTGACACTTATATCGAAAAAGAATCTTCTATTAATGAGCAAATAGACCGTATGCGCCATGCTGCCACACGCGCTGTCTTAGAGCGTGATGACGTTATTATTGTCGCATCTGTATCTTGTATCTATGGGATTGGCTCAGTAGAAACTTATACAGCCATGACCTTGCAAATAAAAGAAGGAGACAAACTCAATCAACGACAATTCTTAGCTGATTTAGTTTCTCAACATTATTATCGACAAGATATAAATTTTATTCGCGGCTCTTTTCGTGTCCGAGGAGACACAATAGAAGTTTATCCTGCCCATCTTGAAGATCGTGCTTGGCGACTTTCGCTCTTTGGCGATGAAGTAGAAACAATTACTGAATTTGATCCTCTCACTGGTCAAAAAACAAGCAACCTGAAATCCATTAAAATTTATGCCAATTCGCACTATGTGATACCGCGTCCAACATTAAATCAAGCTATGAAAGCGATTAAAATGGAACTGGTTCAACGCCTCGAGGAGTTGAATGCAGCCGGACGTCTTTTAGAGGCACAACGTTTAGAACAGCGTACAATGTTTGATTTAGAAATGTTAGAAACGACTGGTTCCTGCGCTGGAATCGAAAATTATTCACGCTACCTGACAGGACGAAAACCTGGTGAACCACCCCCAACTTTGTTCGAATATATTCCAAACGATGCTCTGGTGTTTATCGATGAAAGCCATGTCACGATTCCTCAAATTGGTGGCATGTATCGAGGTGACTTTAGAAGAAAAGCAACCCTAGCAGAATATGGATTTCGTCTGCCCTCTTGTATGGATAACCGCCCCTTACGCTTTGAAGAATGGGATGCCATGCGTCCACAAACCATTGCTGTTTCCGCAACACCTGGACGCTGGGAAATAGAACAATCTCAAGGCGTTTTTGCTGAACAAATCATTCGCCCAACAGGGCTTGTTGATCCACCAACACAGGTGCGTCCAGCCTCCAACCAAGTCGATGATGTGGTAAATGAAATTCGTAAAACAATTCAAAAAGGCTACCGTACTTTAGTAACTGTGCTAACCAAGCGTATGGCTGAAGATTTGACAGAATATCTCCACGAACAAGCTATTCGGGTACGCTATATGCATTCTGATATTGATACATTAGAGCGTATTGAAATTCTTCGCGATCTGCGGCTTGGCACCTTTGATGTTCTCATCGGCATCAACTTGCTTCGAGAAGGCTTAGACATTCCAGAATGTGGTTTTGTTGCCATTCTAGATGCCGACAAAGAGGGCTTTTTGCGCTCAGAAACCTCACTCGTGCAAACAATTGGACGTGCTGCACGCAATGTAGATGGTCACGTAATTCTTTACGCAGATACCATGACTGGCTCTATAGAACGAGCTCTGCAAGAAACACAAAGACGTCGACAAAAACAAATAGCCTATAATGAAAAATATCATATTACGCCAACCAGTATCAAAAAAAATATCGATGATATTCTCAATACAGGGAATGAAAAACAACATACTCCTAAAAATATTCCTGATTTTATCAGACAAAATAATATGGTTGGCAAAAATTTGACAATCCATATTCAATCTCTGGAAAAATCAATGCGTGCAGCTGCTGCTGATCTCAACTTTGAAGAAGCTGCACGACTTCGTGATGAGATCAAACAGCTCCAAAAAATAGAACTCACAATCGCGGATGATCCCTTCCCAGATCACCGTGAACAACCTAGTCATGAACCTATGATACAACCAAATCTTTTCTCGAAGCCAGATCTTGATCACATGGGGCCAACAATAGACACTGGTATTTTAAAAAATCAAAAGAGCAAAAACAGATTTTACCAAAACACTCTTAAAACGACAACAAAAAACACAAGAAAAATTCTGCCCAACCAATAATCTAAAACTTTCACAAAATATTATCCTTCTAAAATTTTGATAAGATGACAGGAAAAAGTACCATTCCGTCAAATGAATACCCTAAACATCAACACCGCTACAATTAAAGAAATAAACAATATGAGAAAACTTTTTTCATTATCTTTTCAAAAAATCCAGCTGTTTTAAATATCTAGCAAATGTGAAAAATCCATAAAACGACTTAAAAACATTTCTCAACTCTAACCAATAACAAACGCAAAGGATATATCTTTACTCTCCACCCTACATAGATAGTGTATGTAGAACATCAAGCTCAATTTTTACCATCAGCCTCTTATAAAGCCATTAAATAAAACAATATTCTTTATAAGTCATGAAAATAAAAACAGAATTTATCATACCAGTATAAATCTCTAATAGTGAAGAGTCGTATCTCTCATTCATGTTACTATCGCCACTTTTTAAAATCTTATAATATAAAAAAGGATAAAAATATTATTTTTACATAAAATTTTATTGCCATAACCAAAATGAATAACAATTAACACGATCTTATAAATTAAGCTAAACAAAGTATATTGTTTTAAGCAAATTTTTGTCATGATTTTATGCCACAATTTTATGGTTTATACTCAACCAAATATTTTTTTATGCGTTTTATCAAAATAAAGTCCAAAATCATTCAGATTGCATTCAGTTTAACACATGTAGAATGGGAGAAAATGCGAATTTACTTATACAAGGAGCATCACTATGAAAAAAATGATTAAATTAGGGATATTATCAGCAGTATCAATAGCAACAATTTTAGCACCATTAGATACAACGCTTGCAGATATAAAATTGAGCTATGGTGAAGATATTGTCACGAAAACAATGAAGGATATGGAAAAAAGAATCGATAATCAAATGAGAAGTACAGAAAGAAGAATAAATAATCAAACGAAGAATATGGATAGCAAATTCTCTTCTCATTTTGATTCTTTTCATTCTTCTGATCATCGTCCCTACCATCATGTAGACCGTAAAAAGCGTGAGCAGAAACATCATCATGTTGAACGCAAAACATATCGTCGTGTCGAGCACAAAACAATAACGCACCGCCATATATATGAGCATAATGTGAATCGTAACAACTCGGGAGACGCTTTAGCAGCAGGTATTATTGGTCTTGCTGCCGGTGCAGTTCTTGGCAATGTTTTAAAACAACCAAAACAACCACAAATTGTGTACCAAGCTGTACCACAAAACCAAATAATATACCAAGAAGTGCCACAAGTTGTGTACCAACAAGTCCCGCAAAATCAAATTATTTATGAAGCTCAGTCAACAACAGTATATCAGCCACTCCACCAACCATGGACCCGTAATTGGCTTCAATATTGCCAGAAAAGGTATCGTTCATTCAACCCAAGAACAGGGACTTTTCGAGGCTATGATGGCTTAGATCACTTTTGTTATGCCCCAGTAAATTAGCTTCTACGACATTCTACTGAAGAAGTTTTAAATAACCGAAAAGACATTTTAAGTGTCTTTTCGGTTATGTATTGAGCTCTTGAAGGAAAGGATTCCACTGACGCTCATAACCTAACTGACTTCCTGGTCCATGTCCACAGATGAAACGAACATCATCACCTAAAGGCAAAACTTTTTCTCGAAGTGATCTCATCAATTCCTTATTTGAACAAAAGGGAAAATCCGTACGTCCGATAGAACCACGAAACAACACATCACCCAATAAAGCAAAACGTTGTTTTTCATTAAAATAAATAACATGCCCAGGAGAATGCCCTGGTGTGTGAAAAACATTGAATACATGTCCAGCAAAATGAACGCTATCGCCATCTTCTAACCACTGATCAGGAACACAAATACATGCATCAGTAATGCCATAGTTTTTTGCACTCTCAACCACTGTATCCATCACTGGTTTATCATGAGGATGTGAACCAATAATTTGAACATCAAGGGCTTCTTTAGCTTGCATTGCAGCACCCACATGATCAAAATGTCCATGTGTTATCCAAATAGCTTCAACGGTAACATCTATCTTTTGGATTTCTGCTTGAATTTGAGGCCAATCCCCTCCAGGATCAACGAGAACTCCTACTTTTTGTTCATTATCAAAAAGCAAAGTGCAATTTTGTTGAAAAACCGTAACGGGAATAATATGTGCACTAAAATGACTCATGACAGTTCTTTTCAAAGTAAAATCTTCTACGCCTATAAAGGAGTATTTTCTGCTTTATAGGGTAAAATAGCCTGCTCGACAGCTTTATGCAACTTATGTAAACTTGAATTTTATAAAAATGAAATTTTTGTCAAGGTTTTTAAAAATGACCAATCATATTCAAGCTTTGTGTGACGATGCACCTCATCTTCTTGTGATTGATGACGACACCCGTATTCGCAATCTTTTATTTCAATTTCTCATGAAAAATGGATTTCGTGTTTCCGTTTCGGCGAATGCTGATGAAGCAAAACGACAACTTGCAAGTTTAGAATTTGATCTTCTTATAGTTGACATCATGATGCCTGGACAAAACGGTTTTGATCTCACCAGCTCACTTCGCAAAACACGAAACGTTCCCATCCTCATGTTGACAGCTTTATCAGAAATAGACAATCGAATCCACGGCTTAGAAGCAGGTGCAGATGACTATCTTGCCAAGCCATTTGACCCTCGTGAACTTCTCCTTCGCATTAACGCTATTTTACGACGTGGTTTTCCATTAAATCAACCTAAAATTGAACAAGTTGTTTTTGGACCATATATTTTTTCCATTCCCCAGCGCGAACTCAAAAAAGGAGGAGAAAGTATTAAGTTAACAGATAGCGAACAAAAAATGATGGTTATTTTTGCCGAGAATGTCGGTGATATCATTCCCCGCCATAAATTTGCCATGGATGATAAAATCATCAGCGAACGTGCTATTGATGTACAAATTAACCGTCTTCGCCGTAAAATTGAAAAAAACCCAACACTCCCTATATGGCTCCAAACCGTACGAGGAATAGGTTATAAACTTTCAATTGAATAAGCAATAATATGATCAAATCCTCAAAAAAATTTATTCAATGGTTAACAAAGCAAATGCCTAAACGGCTTTATGCACGTTCTTTGATCATCATTATAGCTCCCATGGTCCTGTTGCAAACAGTGATTGCTTACACCTTTATGGAACGCCACTGGCAAATGGTAACTGAACGTCTTTCCACCGCTGTGGTTCATGATATTTCAGCGATTATTGACATCATTGAAACATATCCCCAACAAGATAATTATGAAGATATCAAGCGTATTGCACAACAACGTATGGGATTAAACATTGCTATTCTCCCCCCTGCCCTTCTTCCTCCTTTAGGCCCTAAACCATTTTTTGCAATTCTTGATTATTTTCTCAGTGAAGAAATTACCCGCCAAATTAATCGCCCCTTCTGGATTGATACAGTAGGCGATTCTGATCTTGTTGAAATCCGCATTCACCTTGGTCACGCTATCTTACGCGTCTTTGCACCACGCAGCCAAGCCTACGCCTCCAATACTGCGATTTTTTTAAGCTGGATGGTGGGAACCGCTCTTGTTTTATTACTGATAGCAATTTACTTCCTGCGCGATCAAATCAAACCAATTCAACAATTGGCTGAAGCAGCAGAAAGTTTTGGACGCGGACGTCCTTTACCAGAAGGATTTCAACCACAAGGAGCGGATGAAGTCTGCCGTGCTGGTATTGCTTTTTTACGCATGCGTGAAAGAATTGAACGCCAAATCGAACAACGTACCATGATGCTCTCAGGTGTAAGCCATGATTTAAGAACAATTCTTACACGTTTTAAACTCCAATTAGCATTAGCAAATACGGACTTTGATATTAAACCGCTTGAACAAGATATTAGCGATATGCAAAATATGTTAGAAGATTATCTTGCTTTTGCCCGTGGTGAGGGGAGTGAAAGTGTTAAAACCTTTGATCTCAATGCTCTTATGCAAAAATTCTCTACAGATGCCGACCTTAACAAACGCCAATTTTCCTACACCATTGAAGGTCCTACACAAATACAAGTACGCCCACGTGCCTTTACACGTCTCGTCAATAATCTTGTATTAAATGCATTTTGTTATGCTAAAACTATTCAACTAACAGCCATATCCCAACAAGAATCTTTTATATTGACGATTGACGATGACGGACCTGGCATTCATAAAAATATGCGTACAGAAGTCTTTAAACCATTCTTTAGACTTGACAAAGCACGCAATCAAGATGCAAGCGGAACAGGACTTGGCCTTTCTATTGCCCAAGATATAGCACATAGCCACGGAGGCAACATTCAATTAGATGATAGCCCTCTAGGAGGCTTGCGTGCTATTATTGATATCCCTCTATAAACAAGACTTCATAACGCGTCTTTTAAAAAGACACAACGAATTTTGCAAATTCAAGCATTTCCTACAGTTTCAAACAAAGTATATTGCAGTGCCTTATAAGCACTTTCCCCACGCCAAGCGACCATTTGAAATGCAACATAATGACTTTCACAAACTTTTAGCGCGTGTACCAACAACGTTTCAACTTGTATATGAGATGGATGCGCTCCGCCAGCCAAAAGAAGCCCTTGCCTATAAATAATAGAATTATTTCCTTGCCAATAATCAAAATGTCCCAGCAACAATTTTTCATTAATTGCCAGCAACAAGCGATGCACTTCTGCCGTTCGAGCATTTTCAATAGAAAGATCAAATGCACAAGCTAAATGAAGCGCTTCCTGCTCTTCCATCCATGAAAAAGCAAGACGATAATTTGCTCGTTTCCCTTCTACACAAACACGAATCTCATCTTGTGCATCGCGCTCAAACGACCAGTCATACTTACAAGCAATCTGTTCAATAAAATCAACAGGGTGCTCTTCTCTTTCTGTGGCGCAAAATGCAAGCCTCATTATAATCCTCAATCATCTTAAAATGTTATCAACAGAATATAAACCACCTCAACTGTAACAACATTTTGCTACAATCAAAGCTTTTACACTAAACAAGTACACATATAAAAACAATAGTACATATAGTACCCAGAATACAATCATGCCCTCTCAGGCAACTTGATAATCATAAAACGAATCATCAAGTTTTTTTCAGTGTATTGATACAATTTCACAGCACCAGCCCCTCACTTAAAATAAAGTGTTTTTTCTACAAAAAACAAATCAAAAATAAAAGAACATTTCGCTCTAACAGACTCAAGACTAAGCATTTTTTAGTTACACGCATGCTATTGAAAAATTGGGGATATTTTTTATAGAAATTATTTTACTTGTTTCGTGTCTGTGTTTTTTTCCAAATCATCAAAGCGCTTTTTAAAATCCGCATTGTCAGCACGCGCTTTTAGCACCATCTCTTTAAAGGCTTCAAATTCTTCGCGTGAAACAAGATCAAGTTTATTTGCTATCTTTTCAGCCTGCAAACGAAAAGCTGTTCCAGCTTCACGTCGTATACTTTGAGCAAACTCAGCAGCATCCGTTGCTAATTTTGCCAATTCATCAAGAATACGGTTTGATCCATTACGCATAACGTTTTTTCCTTAAGTTTTAATTATTGACACACGCATTATAGCGTATTTTCATAACATTTAGATACTGTATTTGTTCCTTTTATCCCATAGATTTTACCTTCAATCATACAAATTCTGCCATACAGATTTCGTTTTAAGTCCTTTACACTCTTTTTACCATCATAAAGTTTTAGCATGAGAATCCAGTGGAAAGCGACCACCCTCCCCGCTTGACCATTGTGCATTCATCTGTCATTTCTGACTAGTAATCTTATAGAATGTAACTCATGAACAATCTTATCTGTCCAGCCATTGCTTTTCCATCTTTTATTAACCCGGTAATTGTCCGTTTAGGTCCCTTATCTCTACATTGGTACGGACTTGGTTATGTAATAGGCATTCTTTTTGCTTGGTGGTATGCACAGAAACTCTTAAAAAAACAATCTCTATGGTATGCAAATCACCCTCCCATGGATAAGGAAAAAATAGGGGATTTTGTTGTTTGGTCTGCTATCAGTGTTGTTGTTGGTGGCCGTTTAGGGCAAGTGCTTGTATGGGATCCTCTTTATTACTTTATCCATCCAAGTGCTATCATCGCAGTATGGGATGGAGGGATGTCTTTTCATGGCGGTCTCATTGGTATTATCATTGCAATGATTTTGTTCGCCCGTAAAAATAACATCAACATACGCGCAATGTTTGATATTATTGCAGCTGGTGCTCCTATCGGTATTGGCATTGTCCGGATCTGCAATTTCATCAATCAAGAGTTATGGGGCAACGTTACCACACAACCTTGGGCTGTTTGTTTTCCCCTAGATCCTCATTATTTACCGCGCCATCCAAGCCAACTTTACGAAGCATTTATGGAAGGATTTCTTCTCTTCATCATTCTTTTCATTGTTATTTTTGTTTTCAAAGCATTAAAGCGCCGCGGAATTGTGTCCGGAATATTTATTATAGGCTATGCAATAGCACGCAGCACCTCAGAAGTTTACCGAGCTCCTCAAGAAGATCCAGAATGGTTCTCTACTCTTTTTCATTCCACAGGCTTCACCTATGGCATGGCGTTATCTCTTCCCATGCTTCTTTTGGGATTTTATCTCCTCCTCCAAGCATATAAAGACAAATCTACCAAAAATGGCATCCCTCAAAGAAAAAATTAAAGGAATCATCGCATCTCATGGGCCCATTACTGTCAGCCAATATATGACATTAGCGCTCACAGACCCTCAATTTGGCTATTATCAAACACAAACACCCTTTGGGCGTGCTGGTGATTTCATAACAGCACCTGAAGTAAGCCAATTATTTGGAGAAATAATTGGCATTTGGCTTCTTGCAAATTGGCAAGCCCATGATTGCCCTACCCCTTTTATTCTCGCTGAAATAGGACCAGGACGTGGAACTTTGATGAATGATATTTTGCGCACCATACAAAAATTATCCACAACAGCATTTAATGTTGCTGAAATTTTTCTTATTGAAATAAGTGAAAAGCTCGCAAAAGAACAAAAAAAAAATCTTGCCTCTTATCAGAAACAAATCCATAGCATTAAAAACTTTGATCAACTCCCTGCAAAACCTCTCTTTTGCATTGCAAATGAATTTTTAGATACCCTCCCCATAAACCAATATATTAAAATTGATGGAGAATGGAGAGAACGCCTCATCACAACCAATCAAGATGGAAATTTCACATTTGTTGCAGACTCGCGTAAACTTCCCTCTTCTTGTCTACAATCCTATTGTTCTGAAGCCCCTAATGGAACAATTTTTGAACACGCACCCTCACGCCATCAATTCATGCAACAAATCAGTAACCACTTAATCCAAGTGAAAGGTTCGGCTTTGCTTATTGATTATGGTGCTTGTGCTCTTACCTTTGGTGATACACTTCAAGCGCTCTCAAGACATAAATTCCGTGATATTTTTGATGCTCCAGGTCAACATGATTTAACATCCCATGTTGATTTTTCCTTTTTAAAGAATATAGCCCTTGAACAAGGCTGTTTTGTTGAAATTTTAGAACAAGGAGACTTTCTTTTAAAAATGGGGCTGCTAGAACGCGCAAAACAGCTTGGAGCAGACAAAAATGTGACAATACAAAATAAAATCCGCCAAGATATCAAGCGCTTAGCTAGCCCAGATCAAATGGGAAAATTATTTAAAGTTTTGCATGTGAGTAATAAAAATATATCTATACCTCCTAGACTTTGATAACCGTAAATATTGACAAATACGCGCAATCTCACCCACCATTCTTCCTTTGAAAATAACTATCCCTATAAGGAATTTGTATGAATCTCGTCTCTCCCCCTATTCTTGCCAAAGCGCTTTCTTCCTTACACGGAATAAAACATGGTTTTTTCACACGCCAAGAAAGTGTTTCAAAAGGACATTCTCAAAGTCTTCATATTGACCAAAATTTAGAAAACTCACCTGAACAAATCGCACAAAATCGCATTTTGATTGCCGATTATTTTGCTGTTAAGGTGCAAAATTTCGTCACTGTCAATCAAATACATTCTTCTGACGTTATCGTAGTAGATCAAGATTTTATTGATGAACCTCCCAAAGCAGATGCTCTTGTTACCACTACAGCAGGACTTATCATCGGTATTCTTACAGCAGATTGTGGACCAATTTTATTTGCTGATCCACAAGCAGGTGTTATTGCCGCTGCTCATGCTGGCTGGCGAGGTAGCTTAAAAGGAATTGTAGAAAAAACGATTACTGTTATGGAAAAGCAAGGAGCAAAAAGACAATCAATAACAGCAGTTCTTGGCCCTTGTATTGGTCCTTGTCACTACGAAGTCACAGACGAATTTTACAATCAATTTATTGATTGCCATAGCAAATTTCAGAAATATTTTTCAAGAACAGATAAAATAAATCATTTTCACTTTAACCTGTGGGCATTCATTCTCGATCAACTAAAAGAAGCTAGCGTTAATGCTTCTTGTTTGGAACTTTGCACCTATCAAGATGAACAACGTTTCTTTTCCTATCGTCGTGCTATACACCGCAATGAACCTGACGATGGGCGACAATTTTCTGCTATTATGCTGAATAAATAATACGAGTAATACGAGTCTCTTACCTAAAGAAAACAGCAAAACGACAAAACAAAATTTCTGTTCTCAATAAAACAACACGCACTTTCAAATACTGTGCTTTTTATAAAAAATGTTTTTTTCACAGATAAAATATGGAACATTTGGCTATTCTTTTTTCCAAGATTCACTTATGCGGGATGAGCTTAAGAAAAGTTCTTTTAACATAAACTATACTTTAACTATACTTTATTCCTTATACAGAAAACAATACGTACATTGTTTTATAGAGTAAGAGAAAAAAGTTTAATTACTATATTTCTTTATCCCATAGTCAAAAAACTGAGCTCTCAAAACAACAAAATATAAAGCTCTTTAACAATAAAAGAGAAAATTGTAATACTTTTATAATTGTTTCCTTGCAATCTTATAATAAGAAGTTAAAACCTTACCATACCCTACCGTTCTGACACAGAGGTCCTACTATGAAGCTTTTCTGCGGCAATTCTAATCCACGCCTTGCTGAAGATGTTACAAATTATTTAAATATTCCCTTAGGCAAAGCAACTGTAAAACGCTTTGCTGATCAAGAAATTTTCGTAGAATTACATGAAAATGTACGTGGACAAGATGTCTTTGTTTTGCAATCTACATCCTATCCGGCCAATGATCATTTAATGGAATTGCTCATTATGATTGATGCGCTTCGCCGCTCTTCAGCGCGCCGTATCACAGCCGTTATACCTTATTTTGGTTATGCCCGCCAAGATCGTAAACCTGGACCACGTACCCCCATTTCCGCAAAGCTTGTTGCTAACTTGATTACTGAAGCAGGGGCCCACCGTGTTTTAACATTGGATCTTCATGCCGGACAGATTCAAGGCTTTTTTGATATTCCCACGGATAATCTCTATGCTGTCCCGGTTATTTCTCGAGATGTCAAAGTGCATTACCCCCTTGAAAATGTTATTGTTGTTTCACCTGATGTCGGTGGTGTGGTACGCGCTCGCTCGCTCGCCAAGCGCTTAAATAGTTTGCTGGCTATTGTTGATAAACGTCGCGAACGCCCTGGTGAATCAGAGGTTATGAATATCATTGGAGATGTTTCTGGAAAAGACTGTCTTTTGCTTGATGATATTGTTGATTCAGGTGGAACACTATGCAATGCAGCAAGTGCTCTCCTGAAACACGGTGCCAATAGTGTCACAGCTTACATCACACATGGCGTTCTTTCTGGAAATGCTATTGAACGTATTACTAACTCGGAGATGAAAGAATTGGTTATTACAGATTCAATTATGCCAACAGAAGAAATTGAAAAAGCGCATAATATTCGTGTTTTACCAATTGCCGACCTGATTGGCGAAGCAATCGCCAGAACAGCGGCAGAACAATCTGTCTCAAGCTTATTTGGTTAAACGGGTTGCTTAGGATCTCCTGGAGCTGTTTCCACACCAAGATCAGGGAAAGCTATAATGCGTTGACCATTAAGATGTGTATGGATAATAATAAAACCGCGCTCTTCAAAATAGCTTAAGAGTCGGCGTGCACGACTTAGCGAATGGGTTCCATAAAGACACGCCAAAAATGCATCCGATGGGCAAGGTTTTCCCCTTAAAGCGGCCTGTGCAACATTTAAAAAAACACCTTGAACATCATCTTCTAGACTTTCTGATAGTTGTAAAAGGCATTTCCAATTTTCACTCACAGCGGTTTGTTCATCAACACAAGCTTGAGTAACAGCCAATTTACGTCGAAATTGTGATAAGTTCAAAGGATCTCCTGAAAGACCATGAATACGGCAACGCACCAAGAAATCTTGATAGAGTACCGCTGTAGAAGGATAAAAAGCCTCAGGATCATCAAGAATTTCCCGAATAATACACTCTACTTGGCGATCACGCTCAACAACAGAAAGTTCAGGAAATAAGCTCGGGTTTTCTTGCAATAATTCTTGTTTTTTGTGCACAGCCTCTTCTAACATCTCATGAATTGATTTTTCTCGCACCGGTTCTCGTGATTGTTTAAATGGAATTAAAATTTCCTCGGGTGCAGCGGTAAAAACAAGCTCTTTTGCATCCACTCGCTCTGTTGGCAGAGGCATTAATTTGGGACTAGAAGAACGTGCCAATGTTTCAACGGGACCAATGATAATCCGCAAAGAACGCCTTGATAAAGCGGGTCCTAAAGCTATAAAATGTCCTCGCTCAAGGTCCCTAAACATTTCTGCTTGGCGACGCTCCATTCCTAACAAATCAGCAGCACGCACCATATCAATATCTAAAAAAGTCCGCCCCATTAAAAAATTTGATGCTTCAGCAGCAACATTTTTGGCAAGCTTAGCCAAACGCTGTGTCGCGATAACACCGGCAAGACCACGCTTGCGTCCTCGACACATAAGATTTGTCATAGCACTAAGAGAAATTTTACGTGCTTCATCAGACACTTCTCCCGCCGCTGCTGGAGCAAACAATTGTGCTTCATCAACCACCACAAGCATGGGATACCAATAATCACGTTCCACATCGAACAATGCGCCAAGAAAGGCACCCACAGCACGCATCTGTTGTTCCGTATCCAAGCCCTCAAGATTGAACACCACCGAAACTCTATGTTGGCGAATTCGGTGAGCAATACGCGTCAATTCTAGTTTGCTGCGTTGAGCCTCAACAATAACATGACCAAATTTATCTGCCAAAGTGACAAAATCGCCCTCTGGATCAATCACACAATGTTGTACCCATGAAACACTTTGCTCAAGAAGACGTCGAAGAAGATGTGACTTTCCTGAACCAGAGTTGCCCTGCACAAGAAGACGTGTTGCCAATAATTCTTCCAAATCAATACATGCTAATACGGATTTACGCAAAGCATTACATTCTGCCATCTCACCCAAGGCGATCTCAACCTTCATAACATCTCCACTATCCAATTTTGAATATCTTGGCTCTTAATTCTTCTCCAAATAAACTATGCTTGTAACATTTCCTCTTTTTCAACGATAGAAATCATCGATTTTTCCCACAACTCTTGCATCTGTGAAAAGTTTGAATTATAGAAAAAGTCTCTGCGTAGACACCCTTGGAGGCAACGCAGAATGGAGCAATCGCTGCTTATCAGCGCATATCTTCATATTCATACAAAAACTGTTGTTGGTTTTTTATGAATCTCCAATCATATAAAAGGACTTAAATTATGAGCAAAAGCTACACTCTTAAGGCCGAAATTCGCGAGCGGGTTGGTAAGGGGTCCTCCCGTGAACTTCGCCGCAACGGTCTCATACCTGCTGTCATTTATGGTGAAAAACAACCACCTTTGGCAATCACAGTTCCCTATAAAGAAATTTTTTATAAAATTCACGCTGGTGGTTTTCGTACCACCGTTGCAACGATTACAATTGGTAAAGAAAAAATCATGGTTCTCCCAAAAGATTACCAATTAGATCCTGTGCGTGATTTCCCCTTACATGTAGATTTTCTCCGTATTTCAGCGAAATCCGTTGTGGAAGTAAATATCCCTGTACACTTTCTCAATGAAGATACAGCTCCTGGTCTTAAAAAAGGCGGCGTTCTCAATATTGTTCGCCACGAAATTGAATGTACCGCTCCAGCAAATGCTATCCCTGAAGCGATTAAGATTGATCTCTCCAGCTACTCTATTGGTGATTCTATCCATATTTCGGCGGTGCAACTACCAAAAGATGTAATACCGGTCATTCAGGATCGAGATTTTACCATTGCAACCATTGCAGCTCCTGCTGGTATGGATGTCAGTGATGAAACTTCCGAACAAGAGAATGATGAAAACAACGAAAAAAATTGATAAATCTCAGCAGGCGGGAATTTTCCCCGCCTTAACTTGTTGAGGCATTTACGAACCTCTCACACTTTACTGAAGATGCACATGTGGCTTATTGCTGGTCTTGGCAATCCTGGTTTACAATACCAAAACAACCGTCATAATATCGGTTTCATGGCTATTGACGCTATTTATCAGTTCTTGTCTTTTTCTCCATGGTCGAAAAAATTTAAAGCCGAAATCTCCAATGGTCTCATAAATGGTGAAAAAGCTTTTCTGATAAAACCGCAAACTTTTATGAATCTCTCTGGCCAAGCCATTGGCGAAGCCTTGCGATTTTATAAATTAGATGTGAAAAATTTGATTATTATTTATGATGAATTAGACTTACCTCCAGGAGAAGTTCGTGTAAAAATCGGGGGCGGGAATAATGGGCATAATGGTGTAAAATCTATTGATGCCCATTGCGGTATTGACTACTACCGTGTGCGTTTAGGAATTGGGCGCCCACATTCCAAAGAGCTCGTTCACCAACATGTTTTAGGAAATTTTACAAAATCTGATCAAGAATGGTTACCTGTTCTTTTACAGACAATTGCAAAAAACATTGCTCTCCTTATAAAAAATGATAAAAGCCTCTTTATAAATGAAATCTCACAAACAATGAGGAACAAAAATCTATAATAGCAACTCTTTATCCTTAAAACAAAATAAATTAAATTCTTCTGTAAATCTTTTGCATAATCCCCCCGACTCTTTTTTAAGGAACATGCACAAAAAGCAAAGTAAAAATTACCAAAGGAAGTAAGCCAAACTTACCCTCTTTAGCATTTAAAAAAGTCTACTTGGATTAAAAATTATCTTTATGGTCCACACTTGATTATTAACTTAAAGCTTTAGAAGCCCTCCTATGATTTTGCAACACCACTACCTGCAAACCAACAGGAGCATGACCCATAAAGATTTAATTACATTTTAATTAAAACAATTTATTGGAGTAAATGGTGGACTCTAGTGGATCATAAACATTGGATTGTTGACTTAACATACGAGGTGCACTTGCATTGTTTTGCAGCACCACCACACGTGAACCAATAGGAACACGATCATAAAGATCAATAATATCTTGATTCAGCAAACGAATACAGCCACTTGAAATAGCACGACCAATCGACCATGATTCATGCGAACCATGAATGCGGAAGAGCGTATCCTGGCCATTTTTGAAAAGATAAAGTGCGCGCGCTCCCAATGGATTATCAGCTCCAGGCGGCATTCCTTTACCCAAATGGCCATAACGTTCTGGTTCTCTGGCCATCATTGCCGCTGTAGGGACCCAACTTGGCCATCGGCGCTTGCGCTGTATAATTCCCTCACCCTCAAATGCTAGCCCCTCCTTACCAACTCCAATACCGTAACGCAAAGCGCTTCCATTTTCACCAATAAGATAAAGAAAACATTCCTGCGTATCTATAACCAACGTTCCAGGTGAATAAGATGTATAATACATCACTCTTTGACGCCAAAATTTTGGATCAATTGTCGAAAGATCAATAGCAGGCAAAAAATAAGGTTCATTTGTTACAGGACCATACAAGGCCTGCATTTCTGCTGGAATATGTCGAACTTGTTGAGAAGCAACAGACAACATATCTGACTGGCGTGTAGCACATCCAACCAAAGCCAAAGGTGCTGCAATTAAAAAGGCACGACGAGATAACACTCTTCTATTTTCTCCGATTAATTCTTTATGCAGATTTGCATACTATGAAAAACTTAGCACATTGTTAACGTTAATTTGAAATTCCCTTACCGTAAAGATAAAAAACTTTTCAAACTTGACAGAAAAGGAACAAATCATTTTCCCAACATAGTTTTTTTCTTCTCTACAGCAACAGAAGACTATCACTCTTCTCAAGATATGTTATAAAAACGCTAAAAAAGCGTTATCTTAATCATTAAATCAATAGAAAAGCAGAGAATCATGGGTTTTAAATGCGGTATTGTGGGATTACCTAATGTTGGTAAATCTACCCTTTTTAATGCATTAACAAAAACAGCTACAGCTCAAGCTGCTAATTATCCTTTTTGTACAATTGAGCCTAATACCGGTGAAGTCGCTGTTCCAGATTTGCGGATGGAGAAAATTGCCTCCATCGCTGGCTCAAAAGAAATCATTCCTGCACGCATCAGTTTTGTTGATATTGCTGGGCTTGTGCGTGGCGCTTCAAAAGGTGAAGGTTTAGGCAATAAATTTTTAGCCAACATCCGTGAAGTTGATGCCATTGTTCATGTTTTACGTTGTTTTCAAGATGACGATATTACCCATGTAGAAGGACGCATTGATCCCATTTCTGATGCCACAACTGTTGATACAGAACTTATGCTTGCTGATCTTGAAAGCTTGGAGCGGCGTATCGTACAAATCCGTAAGCGTGCAACTGGAAAAGACAAAGAAGCTCTTTCAATTCTGCCCATCATGGAAGCAGCATTAAATTTACTGCAGAACGGAAATCCTGTTCGATTATTGCTTAAAGATATCTCTTCCGATGAACGTCGCACTCTTGAAAATTTAAATCTTCTCACTTCCAAACCCGTCCTTTATGTATGCAATGTAAGTGAAAATGATGCTGCCCACGGAAATAGCTTTACCCAAACAGTCGAAAAAATGGCAACAGAGCAAAACGCTCAAAATATTATCATTTCTGCTTCTATCGAAGCTGAAATCACGCAACTTAATGATGCGGAAGCTTTAGAATATCTTAATGCCTTAGAGCTCTTTGAACCAAGTCTAAATCGCCTCATTCGTGCTGGTTACTCTTTGCTGGACCTCATTACTTATTTCACCTGTGGTCCTAAGGAAACAAGAGCATGGACAATCATACGTGGCACAAAAGCTCCCCAAGCAGCTGGTGTTATCCATTCAGATTTTGAACGTGGTTTCATTCGTGCCCAAACCATAAGCTACGAGGATTATATAGCCTTAGGGGGAGAAAACAGCGCAAAAGAGGCAGGCAAAGCCCGCGATGAAGGTAAAGAATACATTGTACAAGATGGCGATATCATATTGTTTAAACATAATACTTGATATTCGCTCTCTCTTGATATTTTATACCTTTTAAGCAAATAATAGAAAGGATAGGGTTTACAAACATCCCTCTATAAAGTTTTAAGAATTAAATTTCTGTTTGAGGTATTTTTTAGCTGCACGAAATCTATAGAGCATTTTTTTCAAACAAATTGAAATCATTCGTTTTTTTGATTTTATCAAAATCATTAAGATTTAACCTCAATTTTTTTGTGATCTTAAAAAACGAAAACAGTTTTTTGCCTAAAAATTTTTGTGAAACTTCCCTTAAATCTTCTGTATAAAAACAGCGCCATCATATATTATGATAGCAACTGTTCTCTTTATTCAAGAATAGAAATACGAAATTAGCGTGCCCAATATCCTTCATATTTAAATGTTGGAGCTTCCCTTAAAGAATCCTTTGTCGCATTCGTAATAAGCTTCCACTTACCATAATCATTTGTCATCTGAATTGTTTCTGGAGAAACAACCACATAACTCTCCCCTATACCAAGGAAACCACCAACAGCAACAACAAACCCAGCAATGTTATTTTCACGCAAGATAATATCTTTTACTTCACCAATATTTTCATTTTCTATATTGTAGACATTTGCCCCAATAAGACTTGAAGCAACAAAATCCGTTGCTAAAGGTGTAACATAACGCGTAGACATATCTGACCCAACCTGAACAATACCTGTTGAAGAAATCATTTCATTTTTAGAAGGCACTTCTAAAGACTGAGCATAAGTACTAAAAGCCATAAAAACTGACATAAGAGCAGTATAGACAATTTTCTTCATTTTAATATCTCCATTTTTACTTTGCTTTTACTTTATAAAGTGTCAATGCATCATAATCAGAATTGTTCCCTACACTCTTTATACTCTCCCAAAACCAGTGCCTTTAACTTTTTTCTTTTAGTCTTTTGCGTTTTTCTCCAATTTCTCTTCCAAACCACGCCAGATATGGGCTTTTAAAATATAAACAAGCCCTCCAAAAAAGATTAAAAATAGAATAACACGAAAACCGGTTTTTTTACGAATTTCCATATGAGGATCAGCAGCCCACATCAAAAAAGCAGCAACATCGCGCGCATAATGTTCAACAGTCTCAGGAGTCCCATCTTCATAAGACACCACACCATCACTCAAAGGAGGCGCCATAGTTAAAGAATTACCGGCAATAAAATAAGGATTATACCAAAAACCATCAGCAATCTCTGTGTTCTCTGGTGCTTCCTGATATCCTGTTAAAAGAGCAGTAATATAATCTGGACCAGCAGTATTATAATGAGTCAACACATCAGTAATAACAGCAGGAAACGGCAAAGATACAACACGCGCACGTGCCATTAATGATAAATCTGGAGGATAAGCACCATTAAGAACAAATCTTTCTTTTTCTTCATAAGCAAAGGGAGAAGGAAAATAATCTGTTGCAACCCCCGCACGTTTAAACAACTGACCTTCTCTATTCGGACCATCGCGTACTTCATATTGCGCCGCCAAAGCCTTAATCTGTTCTTGATCATAGCCTAGAGCTTTTAAATCACGAAAGGCTACATATTTTAACCCGTGGCAACGAGAACAAACCTGTTTATAAACCTTTAATCCACGCCGCAATTGTGCTTTATCATAAAGTCCAAATGGCCCAGAAAAACTCCACTCCTGTTTTTTAGGAATATGCAAGGGAAAAGAAACAGACTCTTCCTTTTTGTCAGAAATACTACTAGCGGCACTGTGAAAAGAAAAGCTTAGCACAACTATAAAAATCAATTTGATAAAAGCATTTACCATAATTTATTTTTTTTCTGTTTCATATCTTCAGTAATTGAAGAAGGCAAAGGACGAATTTTTTCAAAAATAGGCAGGATAGGCAAGACAATCAGAAAAAATATAAAATAATAAGCTGTAGCCAATTGCGTCGATAAAAGAATGCTATCATTGATTTCTCTTGAACCAAGATAGCCAAGAAAAACAACGTCAGCAATGAATATCCAAAAGAAAATTTTATAAATAGGCCGATATCTTGCAGAACATATTTTAGATCGATCTAACCATGGCACAAAAATCAAAATAAAAACAGAACCAACTAAGAGAACAACTCCTAAAAAAGTGGATGATAAAGCTCCAATATTAAAAGTTATAGCACGCAGCATCGCATAAAAAGGCAAAAAGTACCATTCTGGTACCACACGAAGAGGTGCTTTTAAAGGATCAGCAACGGTATAATTTTCAGCCTGTCCCATATAATCAGGCATATAAAACAAAAACCACGCAAAAAAGATGAGAAAAACAGTAATGGCAAAAATATCTTTGATAAGTGCATAAGGTGCAAAAGGAACAGTTTCTTCATCCAATTGTATTGTAAGACCAGTTGGATTGCCCTGCCCAACTTGGTGGATTGCGAAGATATGAATCCCCACGAAAAAAAGTAAAACAAATGACAACAAATAATGAAAAACATAAAAACGATTCAAAGTTGGTTGTCCAACACTATAACCACCAAGCAGTGTTTCATGCAGCCAAGCCCCTGCCAAAGGAATTGCTTTCAAAAGACCAGCAATCACCGAAGCCGCAGAGACAGACATCATGCCCCAAACCAGCACATAACCAAAAAATGCTATTGCCATCATAAGTATATAAATAAACACGCCCGTAACCCAAACCATTTCGCGCATATTTTTATAAGAACCATAATAAAGTCCGCGCGCAAAATGAATATAAACAGCAATAAAAAAGAACGACGATCCAACACAATGCCATGGACGAAAGAGCCAACCAAACTGGCCTTCACGCCTAAATCGTTCACCTGTTTCAAAAGCCAAATGAACATCTGGCACATAATGCAGTGACAAGACAATACCAGTCAAAAGCTGCGACAAAAGCATAACGGTCAAAATGCCACCAAATGTATAAAAATAATTAAGATTACGCGGCACAGGAAAAATAACAAATGCATTGTAAAAAAAACGGGGAAGAGGTAGACGCTGATCAAACCAACGAGCAAGAGCACTTTTTGGAAAATAGGGAGGAAATTTTGCCATTACTTTATCCTATTTTCAGCAAAGTATCAGAGAGGAATTGATAAGGTGGAATGGCAAGATTATAGTTAGCAGGTCCTGAGCGCACTCTTCCAGCTGTATCATAAACAGATCCATGACACGGACACAACCACCCACCAAATTTCCCTGATTGGCTAAGTGTTACACAACCCAAATGTGTACAAAGATTAATGATAATAAGCCAATTCTCACGGCCTTTTCCTGCTGAACGAGCAAAATCGGTTGCTTCTTCTTCACCTGCAAGATTAGGATTACGTGCCTGACGATCTCTAAGGAGACTCAATTTGGTAGCGCACGCTTCAGCAATTTCTTTTGCGGTACGGTTACGAATAACAACAGGCTGTCCCCGCCACTTAACAGTTATCGACATTCCCTCTTCAATACCAGAAAGATCAACCTCTACAGAAGAAGCTGCCAAAACAGCCTCATCTGGACGCAACTGACGGATAAAAGGCCATGCCACAATCCCCATCCCAACAGCCCCTGTCACACCTGTCACTAAAAACAGAAAATCCCGCCTCGTCTGTTCACTCATTATCTTAACTAAAGAGCTCATTCATTAGAATAATTTTTACCATATCATCTCTTATGACACAATCCCCGATCATTCAAATCCCTAAACCATAAAACTTCTTATCATTTGGACTTGTTCTTTTCTTAAATCTTATCTCAACTGAAAACAATATCATAATCCAATTTTCAAACTCCTTTATAATATAGCATTTTGCTCGAATAATGTGCTTATAGCTATAATCTCTATGCAATTTTTTTTGACTAAACTAAACGACTTAATCCTTATCAACATTCACAATAGGAAAAAGCGTATTGCATGCAATATGAATTAATGAATAAACTTTTTTGACGTAAATCCACTACTCTTGATTGATCTTTACCCAATACTTTTTATACTTCTCTTTCCGTAATTTAATACTAGTTTATGATGCAAACTCCCACCAAGTACACTCCATCATCCCTCAAGGATCAATGGAATTTTGCAACCCTCTTTGTTGAAGCTTTTCAATTAAATCATGAACGATATTTCTGACTGTTTATTCTACTAAAACACAAAAAGTTATATTCAAAGATTGACGCGGAAACATATTAACCAGTCGCGTTGAGCCTGACATCTACCATTCAAAAATGCAAAGCCAACATCAGCATTTTGCAACAAAATTCCCCTTAAAAACACAGATATTAAATCTCAGAGCAAACAAGCCCATATACAGCGGAGTATCAAAAAAATTATTTATGCATCCCAATACTTATATATTCAAATATAATAACTCTTACACAAAGAGTCTTCGATCTCTTCCGTCACAATGATAAAGAATTTAGCTCTCTTTAATATCTATTAATAGCACAATACTTCATAGTTTTAAAAAATCGAACATACCTTATTCGATACCCAAATCAATGTTATAATCTTTACGCAACAACTCATAGACTACTTCAACCAATGCAGCCATACCTTGATGCTCTGGTTTAAGAACCTGTAGAGCAAGTTTCTGGTGGCTCGACATAGCACGTGTTACAGCTTGCTGCACCACACTAGGCAGATTACCTTTCATAACCTGTTCACGGGTATTATTTTTTAGCTGAGCCATTACTACATCACTCTCGCCGGCAATTGATTTGATCTGGTTGATAAAAGCGACTTGATCCTGAATAGGTGTGGCTTCACCAAATAAACTGTTAAGCTTGTCAATAATCTCTTTGACGAATTTAAGCTTATCACCAGCACCACTTTTTCCTCCAGCACCAACAGGTTTTAGCACAGGTATTTCTTCAGCTACTACTTTCTCTTTACTATGTTTTTTAATGTCAAATCCAGTGAGAATCAAACCGGACAAATCAACAGTTTCTAACGCTTCATTTAGCAAACGTTTTTGCAACAATTTGGCAAAAGCAGCAAAATTCTCCAGTTCTGGATCACCAAAATCAATAAGCTGTGCGATATAGAAATAGGTACGGCAAAAACGTCCAAGATTTAACTTAAAATCCAACAACATCTTGATTTTCTGAGCATTTTCATTCTGATGATAATCAGCAAATTTCATACCTTCTTTATCACCTTCAGCACGAGCTCTTTCAAAAGTAACTTCCCATACTGCCACTTCATTGTGAAGCATATTCATTTTGTTGTTATAAAGATTCGTTGCCCTATTTGTAGCAGCATACAGAGCCTTGTGTTGCAACGCTTTTTTATGGGGAAGGCCACCAATAGTTTTGAAACAAGCTCCCTTGAATGCAGCAAGATCGCTTTTATCATACAATCCATATCCATCCAAACGGTCTTTGATTTCATAGACCACGTTCAGATCTTGAACTTCATCAAGTTGAGCCCCATCATCATAGGTAGCAAAAGCCTGACGGACATTTTCTGGATTATTCACAAAATCAATGATAAAAACTTCATCTTTTCCGGGTGTCATACGGTTGAGACGAGAAAAAGTTTGTACAATCTCCACATGATTAGCAATTTTTTTATCTACATACATCGCCATCAATTTTGGTTGATTAAAACCCGTCTGAAATTTATCAGCAACCAACATGACACGGTATTCAGGACGGTCAAAAGCAAAACGTAAATCCTTTCCCTGTACGTCCGGATTCATACTATACTCAGTGAATTCTTCATTCTCATTCACCATAAAAACGTCATCGAGATAAGCATCATCATACTGATGCATCATCTGTTGACCAATCACTTTTCCTGAAAAAGCAACCAATGAACGAATAAAACTATACTCACTATACTGCTCGATATAGCAATCAAATGCTTTTTTATAGCGAATGGCAGCAACACGTGACCCCGTAACGACCATCGCTTTTGCTGTATGATTCAAACGATGTGCAACATTCTTCGTAAAATGCCCAATAATAAACTGAACTTTCTGCATCACATTGGTGGGATGCAAGGCCATCCATTGAGCCAAGGCACGTTTGGCTGCTTTACCACTTACTCGCTTACTATCTTCAAACTGTTTGGAGAGGTTGAAAACAGTTTTATAAGGCATATAACCTTTTAACACATCCAAAATGAACTTTTCTTCGATAGCTTGGCGCATAGTATACGTATGGAAAGCTTCCGGCTTATTATTATCTGACGCTGGTTTGCTGGGATCTGCCAAGCGGCCAAACAACATCAAAGTAGAATGTTTTGGTGTCGCAGTAAAAGCGAAATAACTGATATTATCCGACCGGATGCGAGACTTCTGCAATTTTTCCAACAATTCATCTACTGTCATGTTAGACATATCACCGTGTCCACTCATACCTAGTGCAGTTTGCAACTTAGTAGCAGTTGCCCCCGTTTGCGAATTATGTGCCTCATCAATAATAACCGCAAAATTTTTACCCTTCAGTTTCTGATCTGTAATAATAGCTTCCATAGCATAAGGAAAAGTCTGAATAGTAACCACGATAATAGGCGTACCAGCCAATAACGCTTCTGAGAGCTGTTTATTCTTGGATTTGGAAGATTTTTGTCGGTCAATAGCAGCGATGACCCCAAATTGATGATCAATTTGTTGCACTGCTTCGCGAAGTTGTGCGTCAAGTACATTACGATCAGTGACAATAATAACATTGTCAAACACCGCATCTCCATTGTCTTTTCGTAATTTCACCAACTCATGTGCAGTCCATGAAATGGTACTGGTTTTACCTGAACCCGCACTATGTTCAGCGAGATAAGTCATCCCCGAACCATTTCTACGAACATCAGCCAATATTTTATTTACAACCGTCCACTGATGAAAACGAGGAAAAATTAGGGACTCTTTCCTCGACAAATTTCCATGAATATCCACCACATCCTTCTTCTCAATATAAACAAAACTATGAAAAATACGCAGCCAAGCCTCTGGCTGACAAACATCTTCCCAGAAATACGCCACTGGATATTCTCGTGTTCCATCTGGTTTGATTTCACCTAGTGGATTACCTGCATGACCTTTATTCCCCTTATTAAACGGTAAGAAGAAAGTGTTTTTTCCGTCCAATTTTGTTGTCATCATGATTTCAGAATCAGACATAGCAAAGTGCACTACAGCCCCTCGCTTGAAAGTCAATAATGGTTCTTTACACTTCGTTTTTGGATCATAAGGTAAGCGAGTATTACGATATTGATCCATCGCAGCTTCTATCGTCTGCGTAAAATCTGTCTTTAACTCCAGCGTTGCGACAGGTAAACCATTAATAAATAAGACTAAATCAATGGCAAATTCACGCGCAGGATGATACTTTAGTTCGGGAACCACACGCAGAATATTAGCCTGATAACGTCTAAACACGTCTGCATTACGCTTATCCTCTGGTGCCACTTCTGTCATTTCAATCAATCCGCAACCTGCTATCGAAAATCCCTGCCTTAGCACCTGTACTGTGCCTTTCTCTTCTAGCACTTTTCCTAAACGCTTCATAAGCACATCAAGAGACTTGGTACCATGAAAGCGCTCCAGCTTATCCCATTTATCACTTTGACCACTATTTTTGATCCAGCTTTCAAGATCTTCTGGATATAATGCCCGCTCAGTATCGTAGTACTTGGTATCACCAAGCATCCACCCTTGCCCAACCAAACACTCAATAATATAATTTTGAAAATTCTTTTCTTGATGAGATGATAAGATCAATAATTATCCTCCTCGCAAATCAATCTGTCCAGTCACTGCCGCTGTAATAAAAGCTACCCGACGTTCTTTAAGTAAAGCAATACTTTCCTCGACTTTAGCAACAAGCGCATCAATACGAGCCACTTCTAGATTCAAAAATTTGGAAATATGCTGCTGTTCTTCTAAACTAGGCTTGGGAAGTTTAGCTTGACGAAAGTCGCCGTAATTTAAATTTTGCCCATAACGGATAAATCTAGCTGTAGTCTTTAAGCATTGTATATACAAATCTGATTTGAACAAATATGCAAAATAATCAACTTCTGCACCAACTTTTGCTCGCAGTACCACATAGGCTGCACTAACACACCCACAAGCCTTTCCTTTCTCAATTCCTCCTTCAAAGCTCATCATACTGAGAACAAAGTCATTCAATTCTACATGCTTTCGCTGTTCAAGGTTCTTTACAGCATGAGGAACTCGCCGCTCTTCTAGTCTTTCATACTCGGCTAGAGGAATAACACCATATTTTTGAGTTGCGGAAAGGTGCTGATCATCCGCATGTGCTCTCTCCTTACGCTCTACAAATAGCCATGTGCTTGGAACAACCCCCCAATGCTCTGGCACTTGTCCAATCCACTCAACACCGGAATCCTTCATTTTGACATCAGGATTCAAACCTTTTGTAACTGCATAAGTAATCAAAGCTTGTCGCTTTTCCTTAAGCAACTCCATAAAGCGTTTTTTTTTGCCAATGAGCGCATCAATACGGGCAGTTTCTTTATCTAAAATAGCCACAATAGTGTTTTGTTCTGCTAGATTAGGCAATACAATAACAAATGATTCAAAGATTTCTGTTGGAACACGCCTTAATCCTCCAGTACCTCTCATCTCAGAGATAGCAATAGTTCTAAACCGGTCTTCTTGTAACCAATAGTACAGAAAACGATTATAGCTCCTTTCATTTGTCCTAATGACATTTATTTCTGTTGAACCAAAACCAATACCGTTAACTAGTCCATTAGCAATAGCAATATTTCTATTTTCAAAACAAGGAGTTACTTTGGCAATGAGAATATCTTCGTCACAAAAGTAGCTATAACCATCGTAAACATCTTTGACTGTACGAGTTTCGTCCAAAGTGATAGTATTTGTTCTTAATTTTTCCATAGGGAGAAATGTACAAAGAGAATCTTTCCCCTCGATCAAGGATGATTTCTTGGGATTAAGGATAGAAATCCATTTAATTCGGGCGATCTTCCAATGTTCTGGCACTTGTCCAATCCACTCAACACCGGAATCCTTATATATTGGATATGGTTTATATTGGCTCATTGCGCAGCCATCTCTGCCAGCAGGGTGGCAATTTCCTCTTCAACTTTCTTGAGGTCGGCATCAATATCTTGAAGCTTGCGAGGTGGCTGATACTGATAAAAAAAACGATTAAAATTAATTTCATAGCCTACCCGTCCCAGTTTACCATCCTTCTCATCAATGAAGTTCTTATCCAGATAAGCATCTGACACATACGGTAGAACTTCACGAGCAAAGTAATCCTGAACATCTTCTAGATAAGGTACATTTTCATAATCGTTCAAATCTATATCTGGTAAGACTTGTCCATTAGCATCTGTCACAGGATCAACTTGTAAATCTTTATGCCCAAAAGCATTGATCAATGCAGTCATGAAAACTTTGCTTACCTTAACTTGTAATGACTTGCCATTATCAGATTTGACAGCTTCTTTAGAAAATTTTTCAGCCCAATTGTAATGTTGCGTTTGTCCAATCAGTGGCTTGATAGCTGCCATCCAAAAAGTTTGATGTTCTGCTGGCAATTTACGCCAAGCAGCTTCGGACACCAATCGTGAAAGCCCTGAATTGTCTAATACCAATTTCATACGTAGTGGGCGAAGTACCTTGATACGACGATAACCAAATACGCGGTAGTCCAACATTTTAGAACGTGAATTGGTTTCACCTGCTGCATATATATCCAAAATTTGGCGACGTTGATCATCGCTAATAATGCGGCGTTTGTTCCCCTCATTTTTGATAGGTGTCCAAAGATCTGTGGCATCTATAAGCTGCACCTTACCTTTACGGTTTTCGGATTTCTTGTTAGATAATATCCAGAGATAGGTAGCGATATTGGTTCGAAAGAATAAATCTGTTGGGAGGGCCACTATAGCTTCAATAAGGTCATTTTCCAGTAACCAGCGACGAATTTCAGACTCTCCAGAACCAGCTCCACCGTTAAACAGTGGTGAGCCAGACAGAACTATGGCAGCACGACCACCACCATTTTCAGGAAGTTCCAACTTGCTTGCCAAATGCATGAGAAACAGCATAGAACCATCACTAATTCTAGGTAAACCAGGAGAAAAACGCCCTAAAGTTCCAAGCTTATGTTCTTTTTCGACCGCTTCTTTATCTTTCTCCCATTTTTTGCCAAAGGGAGGATTAGAAAGGCAATAATGGAAGCGTTCACCAGCAAAGTGATCATTGGACAACGTGCTACCTTGGCGGATATTTTTTGACAGATCACGCCCAGGATCAGATTCCAAACGGCGTATCAACATACCAGCCACACACACTGCATGGGTTTCTGGCTCCAATTCTTGCCCATGAGGCACCAAAACCGGAGGAATTTTATAGTGATGGCTATAGTCCGCAACATGATTCATTGCATCAGTTAAAAAGCCACCCGTACCACATGTCGGATCATACAGTGTCCGGATTAAGCCAGGAGTTTTTTCAAACAAAGTATCATCTGGATCAAGCAAAAGGGCTGTTGCCAGATGTACAATGTCACGCGGCGTCATAAAATCCTCGGCTCCTTCATTCACCTCAGAACCAAAACGACGAATTAAATGCTCATAAATATTGCTCATTACACGATCTGGCACTTTATCGGGATGCAGATCAATTCCTGCAAAATTTTTACAAATGGTGTATAATAATCTTGCTTTCTCTAACCGGATAATCGTATTGAAAAAATCGAATTCTTCAAAAATACTGCGCGCATTATCAGAAAACAGAGTAATATAATCTTCAAGATTGCGGCGTGTCTGAGTACTCCCTAATGTTGAGAGTGAATACTCAGAAGTGTTGTAAAAAGGATAACCTGCAGCCAAACATAAAATTGGATCAAGCTCAATATCTGCATTTATAAACTGCTTATAAGACTCATGTACAGCCTCACGTGTTGGTTCCAAAGTACACTCTAATCGTCGTAGTAAAGTAAATGGCAAAATAATCTTACCAAAATCAGTGTGCTTGAAATCACCCCATAAATCTTCTGCATTTTTCCAAATAAAATCAGCTTGTGATGCAGCCGAACCAACAAATTTCGTCACCCTAATCTCCAATCAAATTTTACATAGAAAATACATTTTACCTATTTAAACTAAAATTAATGATCCAACCTCATTTTTGCAAATGTTCCATTTTTTACTTAATGAATCCATTCTTTTTGAGTATTGTTAATAATAGTTAAAATTCACTCTTGGCTTATATAAAACCTATGTACGCAAATTTTTCCCTGAAATCCAGAATGAAGAGAAGTAAAATACAAAAATCGCATACTTCTTTAAAGATATTTTTTTGAACAAGCTCTAAAGACTTCTTTACAAAAAAAAAGAAAAAATCATACGATATAAAGTTATGACACTTCACATTGCACTTTTTCAACCTGATATTGCAGGTAATACGGGAACAATTTTGCGTCTTAGCGCCTGTTTTGGTTTACATGTTCACATTATTGAACCAGCCGGCTTTAACCTATCGGATCGCAATCTTAAGCGAGCAGGGTTGGATTATCTCGAATATGCCTCGCTCGAGCGACATATTGATTGGCAACATTTTATAACTACCATGAGACTCTTTAACCGTCGTCTTTTGCTTTTCAGTACAAAGGCGGAAATATGCTATACGCGGATATGCTATCAAAAAGATGATGTTTTACTTTTTGGTCGTGAATCGGCAGGTGTTCCCGATTACGTTCATGACGCCGTTGATTACGCATTAAAAATTCCCATGCAACCACATGCGCGCTCCCTAAATCTTGCCATGAGTGTCGCCATAACAACAGGAGAAGCACTACGCCAAATTGGTTATCATAAAAACAATGAAACTTTATAAAGAAAATAAAAAAAATCCCTTCAAGGAACTCAATATATTGATTAAAGTGCCATTTCTTTACACCGCATAACGATTAAAAAGTGAAATTATCACATCTCTTGAGAGTTCATACACTCTTCAATGATACTTCAGAAATAAGCTACAGAACAATTTTATAAATCATCAGAAAAAAACGATGCAAAATTGAATGAGTATTGAAGCCAATAATATCTCACCGCATTGTTTTTCCTGTCAATAACCAAATGGTTATAAACAATTATACTAAAAAAGAATAAAAATATCTCAGCAAAAAGCTCTATGATGAATGTACTTTTTCTAATAATGTATGACGATCTATGAGAAATCCGCTTTCAATCCATATCATCTCTAGCTCTTTAAGCTTTTCTCCTAACAGCACACCTTTAGTAAAACCTTTCTGAATCAAATCTTTGCCGGTAACAGGAAAAGTTGGAATCTGCCATTTTTGAGCAAGCTGATAAAGCCCGATATAATTCACTGCGTTTTGTAATGCCTCGCTTTCCTTCAAAATAGCACCACGTGCAACCGCTACAGATAAAGATAATTGATCTAAAACTGGCTGTCGTCCATGAAAATAAATCAGTTTTTGCACAAAACCATCTGAACAGTTTTGCTTAATCATTTCCAATTCTGCCCATTCTTTTAACCGTGTTTTTTCTTTATGGGATAAACGCAAACGCTGTGCCATTTCATGCAGACGTATAGGATCAGGAGGAAGAAGACTTTCTAGCCGTAACAACGGATCAGCTTCCCAACCAAGAGCCTGTTCTGTTTTTACCAAGGAGTGAATTGCATCAATGCCCCACTTTTCTGTTTCAGGAAAAATGCGTGTCAAAATTCCACTTTGTCGCATCCATAAAAGAGCACGCGTTGGATCCGCAGCAATGAGAAGTTTTTTCATCTCTGCCCAAATGCGCTCAGCAGAAAGTTTTTGCAGACCATCTTTTAAACAAACGCATGCTTTCAATCCTTGTACATCCGGCCGTCCCGCCCCATACCAAGCAAAAAAACGAAAAAAACGCAAAATACGCAAATAATCTTCTCGAATACGATTTTCTGCAACACCAATAAAACGAATCGTGCGGCTGGCAATATCCTTTAAACCTCCCACATCATCATAGAGGCGTCCAGCAGCATCACAATAAAGTGCGTTAATAGTAAAATCTCGCCGTTCTGCATCTTTTTGCCAATCACGACCAAATACCACTTTTGCATGACGTCCATCTGTTTCAACATCACAGCGAAGCGTTGTGACCTCATAAGAACATGACGGAGAAACCACCGTGATTGTACCAAATGCAACACCTGTAGGAATAGCTTTAAATCCTGCCTCTTCTGCACGTGCTATAATCTGCTGTGGCAAACAGGTTGTCGCAATATCAATATCACAAATAGTCTGCCCTAACAATTGATTGCGCACCGCCCCTCCCACAATACGCGCCTCTTCACCATCCAAAGACAAAACGCGAAGAAGTGTTTGGATATCATTATTTTGTAACCACGCAACCTGTTTAAAATTTTGTCTTATGCTCAAGCTTTTAACCTTTCAAATATCGTCTTCTTCACCTTTTATAGATATTTTTATGAGAATAAAATTACCCATACATCCCCTACACAACCATCTTTTTGTTTCAAATAGAGAACTCTGCATGTATGCGAATATAAAAAAACAACATATTACACTTCTTTTCTTCTCATTTTCTGCTACAAATCATAAAATATTCATTATCATGCAGAGAAAATTATCGTTTTTTCTACAAATGCCTTAAGGAAAAAATATGAGTCAACCTGATATATCATCCAATTTTATGAAAAAGGCCAATGTCAATAATGAAGCTCAAGGGATCATTGATGATATTGATAGCGTGTACAAAGAATTGGATATTCTGCGACAAGAAATTGACAAAGTTATTTTTGGGCAAAATCATGTGATTGAATATGCTTTAATAACGATTTTTTCTGGTGGACATGCCCTTCTTGTCGGTGCTCCAGGACTCGCCAAAACACGTCTTGTTGAAACTTTGGGAATAGTCTTAGGACTTGATGAAAAACGCATCCAATTTACTCCAGATCTCATGCCATCAGATATTATCGGTTCTGAAATTATGGATTCCGATAAAAGTGGGAAACGCTCTTTCCGCTACCTTCAAGGGCCTATTTTTACTCAACTTCTCATGGCTGATGAAATTAATCGTGCCTCTCCACGCACGCAATCAGCTCTTTTACAAGCCATGCAAGAATATCATGTTACTGTTGCTGGTACCCGTTATGATTTGCCACACCCCTTTCATGTGCTCGCAACCCAAAATCCTCTCGAGCAGGAAGGAACCTACCCACTTCCTGAAGCACAATTAGATCGCTTTTTAATGCAAATTGATATTGACTATCCTGATCTCACAACAGAACGCCGTATCGTTTTAGAAACAACAAGAGAAAAGAAACAAAATACAAAGCCAATTTTATCAGCACAAAAACTGCAAAAAATTCAAAATATCGTTCGGAGAATGCCAATCTCAGAAAATATTGTAGAAGCCATTTTAAAAATCGTCCGTTCAGCACGCCCTCATAAAAACAATACTCTTGCCAATACTTATGTTGCCTGGGGTCCTGGCCCACGAGCATCGCAAGCACTGTCACTTTGTGTCCGCGCCCGTGCCCTTTATTATGGGCGTTTAGCTCCCTCACTTGATGATGTTGAATCGCTAGCACACCCGGTATTACAACACCGCATGGCACTTAATTTTTCTGCACGTGCTGAAGATGTTACCGTAAAAGATATTATCAATAATCTTTTGAAAGATGCCCTTTAGAAATGGCCATTGGCAAAAAAGTTTCAAAAACCCCTCCCATATCACTCGCGAGAAAACTGCATGAAGAGACTACAAAAATGCCGTATTTTCTTCTACAAGCACATCGCATTGCCAATACATTGATAACTGGGTGGCATGGACAACGCAAACGTGGAAACGGAGAAAATTTTTGGCAATTCCGCCCTTATGTTGAAGGCGAATCCGTTACGCGCATTGACTGGCGTCGCTCAGCGCGTGATGAACATACCTATCTACGTGAACATGAGTGGCAAATGACTCAAACGATTTGGTTCTGGCCTGATCAAAGTGCATCTATGCATTATTGTTCGCGCTTTTCTAAAATCTCTAAGGTGGATCATGCTATTATTCTTACTCTTGCCTTGGCATTACTTCTTGCACAAAGTGGAGAACATATTGCTATCCCCAATCTCATGCCACCTACCATAGCATCCAATGTCATAGAACGCATGACGCTCGCTTTGGCAAATCATCAAAGTGAAAATCCATTGCCAAATTTTTCAACAATTACGCGTTTTTCACATGTCATCATAATAAGTGACTTTCTTGATCATCCTGAAAAGATTATCCAACATTTAACCAGTTTGTCTACAAAACAGGTTACTGCACATTTAATTGAAATTGCTGATCCAGCAGAAGAAAATTTTCCCTACAAAGGTTGTACAGAATTTTTTGATCCCGAAACAAAAGAAAAGCATATTTTTGGAAAAGCAGAAAACCTTCGTGAACACTATTGCAAACTGTATCAAGCAAGGCGACAAGAATTAGCAAATTTTTGTTTGCGCCAAGGATGGACCTATCATGTGAGTATGACAAACAAACCTTTGACAGAAACCATTTTGTATCTTGCAAACAAAATAGAAGGCTCTCCATCACACATCAGGAGGCCGCTTTGAGTTTTGCTGCTCCCTTGTTGTTACTAGGACTTTTATCCCTGCCAATCATTTGGTGGTTGTTGCGGATGACCCCTCCCACCCCATGTAGAGAGCTCTTTCCCCCTTTGCGTTTTCTCCCAAAAGCAACCAACCAGCAAGAAACAGCAAAGCATACACCTTGGTGGTTGCTGTTGTTACGCTTAACCGTAGCAGCACTCATTATTATCGCTTTAGCCCGCCCCACTTGGAATGAAGAGCCCCTTATACTTTCCGGCTCTCAACCACTTGTCCTCATTATTGATAATGGATGGGCATCTACAAAAGAATGGCAGAAGCGCATTTCGCTTGCACAAATCCTTCTCGCACAAGCAGAACAACACCAAAAAGACATTTATTTTCTTGCCACAGCTGAAAATGATGCCCCTCTAAATTTACTTCCTGCAAGTGTGGTAAAACAATATTTAAGACATTTGCAACCCCGTCCTTGGCCTGTCAATCGTATGCATACACTCAAAAAGCTCATTGAAAAAACCAAAGGAAAATCTCCTGATATTGCTTACTTAAGCGATGGATTACAAACAAGTGAAGATGATCAAGCTTTTACACTTCTTGAACAATTAAGGCCCAAAACATTCCTATGGTACACAACTGATATTTCTGCTTTCACTGGCATAACATCCATAGAAAATAACAATGGCAATATGGCAGCGCGCCTTATTCGTTCAACAACACACGGGAAGACTCCAGCCACACTAGAGCTTTACGATGCAAACAATCAACTTCTTGGTCAATTTACCACAAACTTCCAAGAAGGAGAAACGACAACGCTCGTTCCTTTTCATGTCCCGCTTGAATTGCGCTATGATATCGCTTGGATAAAAATAAGTAACCAAGCCCACGCTGCAGCGACCTTCTTAGTCGACAATCATAAGAGAGTAAATCGTGTTGCTCTTCTCTCACCAAATACTAATGAAATGACACAACCTTTACTCTCTCCATTTTACTATATTATCAAAGCATTACAGGATCATACACAGCTTATAACAGCTGGTGGAAGAGAGCTTTCAACGGATATTGATCACTTACTCAAACAAAATCCTTCTGTTTTTATTATGGGTGATATTGTGAATATATCAGAAAAAGCGGAAAAAAAGCTCTCTGACTTTGTCAATAAAGGAGGAACACTGATCCGCTTTGCAGGAGAAAACTTGAGTAGCACAGAACACTATGATAGCCTACTGCCAGTCGCCTTGCGTCCTGGGAAGCGTTCTCTTGGCAGTATTATGTCTTGGACGAAACCGCAAAAACTTGCACCATTTGCAAAAAACAGCCTTTTTTCTGATCTTCCCTTTCCAGAAGATATCACTGTCTCACGCCAAATCCTAGCTGAGCCAAATCCAGATCTTTTTGCAAAAACATGGCTTAGTCTTTCTGATGGAACACCCCTTATTACAGCCTCAGTACGTGGCAAAGGAACGCTTATTCTTATTCACATTGCCCCCGATCCCACTTGGTCAAACCTCCCTCTTTCTGTTTTTTTTGCACAAATGCTGCAAAAACTGATAACATTGAGTACCTATGAAAGTACAAATCCAACACAGATAAAAAAAGAAAAAATGATACAAAATCCTTGGCGAACAATCACCGCTGATGGACAATTACAAACACCTCCCTCTTATGTTGTTCCACTCGTTCTTGACACAAAACACCCACCCCTTCCCTCCTATCGTACACCTCCTGGACTTTACGGCGTAAAAAATAATTTTTATGCACTTAATTTGTTAAATTCTTCATCACAGCTGATAAAACAACCGCTGTCACGCTCCTTAAGCAAAAAGGCTTTATCTTACAACACAAAAGAAAAACATCTTATTGGTCCATTTTTAGGACTAGCTATGTTGCTCTTTGCTTTTGACAATTTTTTAACTTTATGGATGGGAGGAGCTCTTTTTCTCAACCGTCGCAACAATATGCTTCTATTCCTCCCCCTTACAATAGCTCTCATTGCCTTCTTTTTACAGCCCCCAACCCTTCACGCACAAAACACACCTGCTCCTGATGAAAGCATAATACAAGCAGCAGGAGCAACACATCTTGCTTACATTATAACAAATAATCATGAAATTGATTCAACGAGTAAAAGTGGTCTTAAAGCCTTAAGTCAGTTTATTGCAGAACGTACAATGCTTGCACCAAGCTCTGTGATAGCACTTGACCTCGATAAAGATGAGCTTGCCTTCTATCCTCTCATTTATTGGCCGATTGACGCGAACAGTCCTGTCCCATCACAAAAGAGTCTGGAAAAAATAAATAACTTTATGAAACATGGAGGCACGATTTTATTTGACACACGTGACCAGATAAACACCAATCTTAATCTTGAAGGAGATGCTACCGCAGAAACCCAAAGACTACGAACTATCTTAAAAGGATTAAACATTCCAGCCCTTGAACCCGCATCAACGGATCATGTGATCGCACGTTCTTTTTATATCATGCCAGATTTTCCAGGACTTTATCGTGGTTCTCCTTTGTGGGTTGCAACATCATCAAGCAATAAAAACAATAAAAATTCTCACAGAGCGGGCGATAATGTAAGTTCTCTTCTGATCACAGGAAATAACTTTGCTGGTGCTTGGGCACTCGATGAGAAAGGCATGTGGAAATATCCACTTATTCCCACTGATCCCATGCAGCGCCTATGGGCATTTCGCGCAGGATTAAATATAGTTATCTATGCGCTTACAGGAAATTATAAAGCAGATCAAGTGCATGTTCCGGCACTTTTAGAACGCTTTAAAAGGGAAAGAAGGCGATGATACCATCCATAACTTTTCAGCCCTTTTTGCCTCTTTCTTGGCTTCTCTTCTTGGGGGGAATATCCGCCTTTTTTGTCATAATTGGCCTCGTTATGCAACGTCAAGGATCTTTATTGCGCCTTATGGCATTGACCTCACTCATCCTTGCATTGCTTAATCCAATACTTATAAAAGAACAGCGTGAACCACTTAAAAGCACAATAGGTATTGTCATTGATCGCAGCCAAAGCCAAATATTTGGCACACGCACCCATGACAGTGATGAGGCAAGCGCACAACTTACAAAAGCATTGGCACATTATCCACAATTTGAACCACGTTTTATTGATGCTGGAAAACTTGCTGATACTCAATATGCCCCTTCAACTAATTTGTTTCATGCTTTAACACAAGCTATCTCCGATGTTCCACCATCTCGCTACGCTGGCACAATTTTTATCACCGACGGACAAGTTCATGATATTCCTGACATTTCAGAGCTTTGCCATAAAGCACCACTCAATGCGCTTATAACGGGCAAACCAGATGAATTTGACCGTCAAATTAAATTCATTTCTCCGCCTCGCTTTGCTCTCATCAATAAACCACAAACGCTCTCCATCTTAGTAGAAGATAAAGGGCAACGCCCAGAATCCATACCACCGCAAGCAAACATTACCGTCAGTGTTAATGGACAAGAAGTTGGTTATTACCCTGTAACCCCGGGCATTATTTTTCAAACTGAAATCACGCTTCCCCATGCTGAAAAAAATATTATCCAAGTTACAACAGATGCCTATAAGGAGGAATTAAGCTCTGAAAATAACCGCGCCATAACTCTTATTGAAGGCATTAGAGAAAATTTGCATGTCCTCCTTATTTCGGGCACACCTTATAATGGTGAACGAACATGGCGTAATCTTTTAAAAGGAGATTCTAATATTGATCTTGTTCATTTTACAATTTTGCGCCCTCCCAACAAAGCAGATAATACGCCCTTAAGCCAATTGTCACTTGTGGTTTTTCCTACAAGAAAACTCTTTGTTGAAGAGATTAATAATTTTGATCTCATCATCCTTGATGGCTATCAACATTCTTCTGCTCTCCCATTAATCTATTATGATTATATTTCTCAATATGTACAAAATGGTGGTGCATTACTGATAGTAACAGGACCTGAATTTACCCAACAAAACTCACTTGCAAAAACCCCTTTAATCAGTATCCTGCCCGCATTACCCAATGGTGCTATTCTTGAAAAACCTTTTCTCCCAAAATTAACCAAAGAAGGTGAACGCCACCCTGTCACAAAAGGTCTTGCAACATCTACTTATCCAGCCTCTCAATGGGGACGATGGCTACGACAAATTGCTATTCAAGATGGACACAAAGGCATGGCTCTCATGAAAGGCGCTGATGAACAACCGCTGTTACTCCTTTCTCACGCGGATAAGGGACGTGTGGGCATGTTGCTTTCCGATGAAAGTTGGCTTTGGGCAAGAGATTTCGAAGGTGGCGGACCTTATGCAGCTCTTTATCGCCGCATTGCCCATTGGCTTATGAAAGAACCAGAACTTGAAGAAGAAAAATTAATTGCCACCAGCAACCACCAACATTTAATCATTCGTCGCCAAACACTCAAAGAATATCCAGAACCAGTAGAAATCATTTTTCCCTCAAAGAAGAAAGAAACAATTACTCTTACAAAAGAGCAAGAAGGTGTCTTTACAGCAACGATTAAGACTGATGAGATAGGAATTTTTACCATCAAAAACGGTGACTTAACAACGCTTTCTTCTGTCGGCGTGCAAAACAATCTTGAATTGTTTGACTTAATTTCAACGAAAGAAAAACTAGCCCCTATCATTAAACACACTGGCGGATACATCACACATTTACACAACACAGAAAAAGGAAGTATTCATCTTCCTCCACTTAAACTGATTCAATCACAAACAAACACAATATCTTCTCTTGCGCGTGCAATTGTTCTGAAAGATGCAACTGAAACCCGTTTAATCAATATTTCCTCTTTTCCGATTTTTTCTGATTTCTTGGCATTGCTTGCTTGTCTTTTACTATTGAACAGCATGTGGTATCGTGAAAGTTATTAAGAAATTTTGAGCACAACTTTAAAATACGAGTGTATTCTACAAAAATATACACCAATAAGATAAGGAATAACGTAGAATATCACGCCACCTTTTTATCCTGCAAAAACCAATGAAGCAGAAATTTTCCAAAAGCTTTCTCTTTTTCACTAACTTTTTGCATTTTACAATTCCTTTCTGCACTCAAAATACCTCCACTTATCCTATATCGCTTTTTGATTGCCTAAATCATTTTCAACGCTATGCTAACAACTATGTTTTATCTTGCTCATATATCGGATGTGCATCTTGCACCACTACCACAACCTTCTCTCTTTGAACTTTGTAGCAAACGCCTTACCGGCTATCTTAATTGGCAAAAAAAACGCAAGAACCAAATGGCAACAAATGTCCTAGAAATTTTAATGGACAACTTGAAAAAGACAAATCCAGACCACTTAGTCATCTCTGGAGATCTCGTCAATCTTGCTCTTGATAAAGAATTTGAGCAAGCACGTTATTGGTTGCTTAACCAAGGAGAACCACAAAATATTTCTTTAACCTTTGGCAATCATGATGCCTATGTCCATGGAGCTTTTCGAAAAGCCTGTAGTTTTTTCAAACCTTGGATAGAAGGTGATTTTCCTCAAAAACATGCCCTTCCCTTTCCTTATATGCGTATTCGCGACAATGTCGCTATTATAGCTGCTTCCTCAGCCATTGCGACACCTCCTTTTCAAGCTTCTGGTTATTTTGGTAAAAGACAAGCGCAAATATTATTACAACTTTTAAATGAAGCAGCAATGCGCAATCTTTTTCGCATTGTTATGATCCATCATCCTCCTTTTCATCATGCAACCTCTTGGCATAAGAAATTATGGGGTATCGAGCGTTTTCTAAACGTTATCAAACATCAAGGCTGTGAACTCGTTCTTCACGGACATACCCATCTTCCTACATTGACAACTATTCAAGGAACTACAGGAAAAATTCCTATTGTTGGTGTTTCTTCTACATCACAAGCTTTTGGTGATAAAAAACCACCAGCAGGTTTTAATTTATTTGTTATTGATGGTGAAAGCTCTCAATGGCACTGCCAACTGCAACGCTATAGCCTTATCAATCAAAAAAATGAAGTCGCCCGCACTGAAACAATTGATCTTTAAATACTTTGTACCACAACCAAAAACAACAATATTTTGCTTTATAATTCTTTTATATAAAAGGCACCACTGTTGTGCCGAGAGGTAACTTCGCCTCTTCTTCAGGCTCAACATGAATAGAAATGCGCACATTATCAAATTCTTTATGCAGGACAGCTTCAATTTTATCGCAAATCTTATGGGCTTCTCCAACCGACATTACAGCTGGTACAACCAAATGAAACTCTATAAAAGTTACTCTACCAGCCACACGAGTAAGCAAATCATGGATTTCAAGTGCACCCTGTGCATTTGCAGAAATAAGCTCACGAATCCGCATAGTTTCATTCAATTCAACTCCAACATCCATTAACCCCTGAATAGCACTGTTAATGACTTTCCAGCCCTGCAAAAGAATATTAATGGCAACAATGATTGCCAAAATCGGATCGAGAATCCCCCAGCCACTGAAGAAACCAGCAACCAAACCAATTAAAATGGCAAGTGAGGTAAAAACATCTGTTATGAAATGCATTCCATCAGCTTTAAGAGCTGGTGAACGATGCATTTTTCCCTGATGGATCAAAATCCAACCCCACATGCAATTTATGACACTGGCAACAAGATGAATAACAAGCCACATTCCTGGCTTTTGCAAGAGTTTAACGGTTGAGAGAGCCATCCATGCTTCTCTTAAAATGATAATAGCCGCAATAATGATTAAAATTCCTTCAAGAATCGCAGAAAAATATTCCGCCTTATGATGCCCAAAAGGATGATTGTGATCTGCCGGTTTCATACTGACTCTAACAGCCCACCATGCTGCCAGTGAGGCAAGTATATTAACAATTGATTCCAATGCATCAGAATAAAGAGCAACCGAACCAGTGATATCATATGCCCAATATTTTAAAGCAAAAACAAGACATGCAACGAAGATAGAATACAGAGTTAAACTTTGTATATTGATTTTGGCATTCATAATCACGCCCATTCTTCTTTATGAAATAAGCAATAGAGTCCCACTGATATTTTTGATATGCTACCAATAGTCCCACAACATCATAGAAGCTTTATAATATCCATAAATGAATTTTACAGCCCACCTTATTATTTCAGTACCGCCCCTCTTACATAACATAATAAATAAAAGAATGTGAATATCGCCTCAAAAATAAACAAAAAGCGCGTTTTAAATAATCAAGCATATTATCCCATCAATTTTTAAATAACTTCATGCCGCTTGCTCCCATAATTGAAAAAAACAGCTATTTTTTTCAAACATATCGCACGCACATATCATTATTCATCTTTTGGGACACTAAAACCCGTAATATATCAGCATCATTGTACACAGTAAAAAAGCGCTTAAGCATTTTACTGCAACCTAACGTCTCCATATTTATTTAAAAATATAACTGTTAAAATAACTTGAAAACGCTTTTTAGAAACGGAAAAGAAAAACCGCTAACTCAAAAAAAAGAATCTGGGCATTGGGGACCCAGATTCTTTTCCCTTAGAACTTAAGGGCATGCAGAGCTTAGGAAATAGCGGGGACCTAAGGCCCTGCACCCGATACGAAAACAACTACATTGTACCGCACTCGGTATTGTCAATATATACCATTGGTTGTATTATGTCAATATTAATTCTAGCATAAGTTTAAAATAATGAATTTTTTTATCTTTCTTAAAAAAATAAAGCAAATATTGAACATCTAGTAATTTAAAAATAAAGAACATTAAAACCCCATATGCATTTAAATATCATAACAATCTATAAAACTGATGATCCAGGTTTGAAAGACTATCACAACATCCGTAAAAAAGATCTTGTTGGGTGACGGCATCAATTTATAGCTAAAGGTAAAATCATATTATCAGTATTACTGGCTTCAAAAAAAATCTTTGCCTTTTTACTACTTATAATAGCAGAACGCCTTCCTAGCCTTTATGGCCCTCTGAGAAAAAACACAACTTATATGCCCTATTTACTGCGTTTCGCAAAACATCATAGAAATATTACCGGTTTTCATGTTCATCGTGGTATGTTTTGGTATCGAGAAATGCAAAACGCTTCCATCATTACAAAACTTGTTATAAGATCTTCAGACAAAAGATTTGATTTTGCTTTTATGTGGTATTTCGAATCATGATAATATGGGGAATATTTTTCCCAATGCAGCAGCCATTTGCAAGGAAATGGTATTTCCCTTGACAAAACTTCATGTGATCCAACTCTACCGTAAATCAATCAGAGTTTCTACTGGTGCTGCTCTCAAAGCTGATATTCATGACATTATAACAACTATAAACGCTCCAGATTTCCATCTCTATGCACTTTTCGCCTCTGCCCCATACATCATACTAAAGCAAGCACAACCAACAAGAAGCATAGCGCTTATTTTAAGAACAGAAGATGATGAATTACCAACTCAATGTATTAAAAACATAAACATTACGCAGCCCTATGGCTCATGGCTTTGATAACCTCAATGTTGCTACAGCTTCAAGCATTGCATTTGCCCACTTTAGCGATTTTGATAAACTCTCTTAAAGAAAATATCCCTACAAATTGTAAAACAATTCCATAATGCAAGTTATTATTTAAAAGAAGCTATTGTTGTAAATTGGGAAGAAGCAGTAGTTTCTGTTTCCAGATTGCATAACAAGCGTTTCAACATCACCTCAGTATCAGCAGCACGTTCTGAACGGATCACAAACCCTCCTCCAAGAATCCGTGCTGCATCATGGTTTCCATCATAAAAAACACAAGCTTGTCCTGGTGCCACAGCATTTTCACGTTCCAACAAGTCAACGGAAAAAACATCTTCTTGATAATGCAAACGAGCCAGATGAGGAGGACGCGTTGAACGAACTTTTACAGCCACCTCAACACCATCGGAGGGAAAACTATCCAAGCGCTCATCACCAAGCCAATTTACATCACGCAAAAAGAGCTTATGTGTTTCCAACATTTCACGTGGTCCAACAATAACACGTGCATTTTCTACATCGAGATAAACCACGTAAAGCGCTTCTCCCGTTGCAACACCAATACCACGACGTTGCCCAACAGTATAATTCATAATTCCTGCATGTTTTCCTAAAACCTGTCCATCGATATGTACAATAGCTCCAGGATTAGCTGCTTCTGGACGTAGTTTTGTAATAACATCAGAATACTTTCCTTGTGGAACAAAACAAATATCCTGACTGTCATGCTTATTGGCAACCACAAAGCCCATTTCTGCCGCTATTTCACGAACACGGGCTTTTGGAAGATCTCCAAGAGGAAAACGCAAATAATCAATCTGCTCTTGTGTTGTTGCGAAAAGAAAATAACTCTGATCACGATCAACATCCAGAGGGCGGAAAAGTGCCCGATGTGCTCCATGAGAACGCGAACGAATATAATGCCCCGTTGCCAAAGCATCCGCCCCCAATTGGCGCGCGGTCGCTAATAAATCAGCAAACTTGACAGTCTGATTGCACGCCACACATGGCACAGGTGTCTCACCATGTGCATAACTTTCTGCAAAAGGATCAATCACAGCTTCGCGAAATCGCTTTTCATAGTCAAGAACATAATGGGGTATCCCCAATGTCTCTGCAACGCGGCGCGCATCTTCTATATCTTGTCCAGCACAACACGCCCCCACCCGATGTATCGCAGCACCATGGTCATAAAGTTGCAACGTAATACCAATGACATTATATCCTTCCTTTTTCAAAAGGCCTGCAACAACCGATGAATCAACCCCACCCGACATTGCTACAACAATACGGAAGTCCTCAGGTGGTCCTGTCAAATCAAGACTATTCAAAAACATATATTCATTCTCTATTTGTGGATCGCCATTCATTGATAGCCTTCTGCATGCTATCCATTATTCTCTTATATTGTTTTTTTAACCTTTCCACAATCAATAGCATTACTTTCTTAAAAGTAGCTGCAAACAAATAAAGATTGATAGAAATAAGGCGCAAACAAAATCCTTTTTTTCTTTTTAAAAAATCTGACGAAAACATTTCAAAAAATTATTCTACACACTTCACTTTGCAGCATATTTTATCTGCAGGCTTATTTTATTAATTTTTTTTCAACCGGTTTAGCTCTTTTTTAAATCTCATGTTTTACAAACGAATCAAATCCTTGACTCAAGGTAGAAGATAGTAATGACGAATCTAATAAAAGCACAAATGAAATATGTTATTGGACCGGATGGAAGTCCACTTACAATTGCTGACCTACCGCCAAAAACAACAAGGCGTTGGGTAATCCGTCGCAAAGCTGAAGTTGTCGCAGCTGTGAGAGGTGGATTGTTAAGCCTTGATGAAGCGTGTCAACGCTACACTTTGACCGTAGAAGAGTTTCTTTCATGGCAAAGTTTGATTGATGAACACGGTTTAGCCGGATTACGCACCACCAGAATCCAACATTACAGACATTAATTGCTGCTGATGATGATTCGATAACAGCTTAAAACATTCTTTAAAACAGCCAAACTCGATAACAGTTTGGCTATTTTTACATTTCATCCTATAAATATTTCAAAATATTGATTTTTAAATGATAACTTTTTTATCCAGTCATTAAATGAGATTGAATAAAAACATCCTCATCATCTGTTAATGTTTTCTTTTCCCGTGCCTCAAGAAGCTGTGCACGTTGCAACTCTCCATTGATTTCATGAAGAATCATTTCAGCATTCGTTTTTTGAAGCTGCAAATCACGAATTGAATTTACAAGATTATCGCGTCTCTGCCGTGCCGCACGAGCCAAAGCAGAATATGCAAAATGACGAACATCACTATTCCCAGATTTACGTTCTTCATGAATAATTTGCGCTTCCAGCTCTAACACCATTCGCTCAAATTCTGCAATCATCATCTCAAGCTGTGCAATTTCACGACGCTTCCCACGCATTTGAAACATCCTTAGCCGCACCATACTTTCTCGTGGCTTCATACTCACTACTCCTTGATTACGCCAGCTTAAAATTCACATTCACACTCTAACATACAACATATACTGTTAGTTACACTTTCTCAGACGAAAACAGTCCATTTTTAAATTTGCTATTACCATTTTCTGCCTTTCCTTAAAGCACTTACGAACAAAAACTGCTTGAAAAAATAACCATTTCTTCACTCTTCGTTTTTACTATAGAGCATAGAGATTTAAAGCTCAGTAAACAAACAATGAAATTTAAAAAAACAATCAAAATAATCTTTTATAAGGCTTTCTTAAAGTCAAAATTTAGTGGAAAAAGCACTTTAATTTCTTTATGAAGTTAAAAAATATGCTATTTTTTTAAAATAATTTTTAACTTTTTTCAAAATAAAAATATTTTGTTAACCACTATCATAGATAGTGGGGAATTCAGTGGTGATTGTTGCGCGTACTACTGAAATATTGATAAACACTTTTATTATTGTAAGTGTTTAATTTCATGAATGGGTTTTATAAACAGTGGTTTTTCCAGCTGTTATAAAATGTAAAGTGCCCCTTCTGATTCGTAAGGGGCAAAGTGAGGGATCTAAAATGCGCGTATTATTAATTGAAGATGATAAAGCGATGACTCAAAGTATTGAGCTTATGCTAAAGTCAGCAAATTTTAATGTTTATATCACTGATCTAGGTGAAGAAGGGGTCGATTTAGGAAAGCTTTATGATTATGATATCATTTTGCTTGATTTGAATTTGCCCGATATGTCAGGTTATGATGTCCTACGGACTCTGAGATTGGCAAAAATAAAAACTCCTGTCCTTATCCTTTCCGGTATGAATGCCATTGAGGACAAGGTGCGTGGTTTTGGCTTTGGTGCAGATGATTATATGACAAAGCCCTTCCATAAGGATGAACTTATTGCACGTATTCATGCAGTTGTTCGTCGCTCAAAAGGACATGCGCAATCCGTTATTGTGACCGGTGATCTCACCGTTAATCTTGACGCAAAAACCGTTGAAGTTGCAGGGCATCCTGTTCATTTAACGGGCAAGGAATATCAGATGCTAGAGCTTCTCTCTCTGCGCAAAGGCACGACACTTACCAAAGAAATGTTTCTCAATCACCTCTATGGTGGAATGGATGAACCAGAACTTAAAATTATCGATGTTTTTATCTGCAAACTACGGAAGAAATTGGAAGCTGTCTCTTCTCGTGTAAACTACATTGATACAGTTTGGGGACGTGGTTATGTATTACGTGATCCAATTGAAGAGGACGTACGTAAAACCGCTTAAGCAGTGAAAATGCCCATTGTAAAATCTCGGAGTTTAGCGGGCCGAGATTTTTTTCTTGTTACAAAGAAAGGATAGCACACTAAAAATCTCTTCATAGAAAGAAAATATTTAAAGCTTTAAAAAACGCAACCCTCCCTTTTAAGGATGTACTCTCACCGCTTACAGAGATAATTTCAGCCATTTTTTCTAAATACGGCTTCGGTATTTTTATCTTATTCAAAGCTCTCTCGTACTTTCCAAAATAACACAACACTCCGTTTCTTTGATATTTATCTTCATCTCTGTCATCTGAGCAAGTAACAACGTGTAATAAAATTGGATGACATGCGCATCGATAAGCTCTTCCTGAATTTCTCCATTATATAAGGCCATAAAATGAGCAGGAATACGAAGAATTTTACTACAGATTTCAAATCGAAAAGAAAGCTTATCTTCATCCTGCACAATCTTAACAATGATTTCTCCACCACGAGAAACCGTCGCATTTGCAATCAATAACAAATTAAGCAAAAGTTTCACTTCATTTTTTGGTAAAAGTAGAGGGAGAGCTTGCCATTTTAAAATTGCTTTTTCTTGCTGCATATATTGTTGGGCCACTTGCTCAGCCAAACGTGTATCTATGTGTCCCCCACTAGCCCCTGCAAAACCAAATGCCAATCGTGCAAATTGTAGACGTGCAGAAGCACTAGCAACGGACCAACGAACCAACTGCAAAGCTTCTTCTTCAGCCCCTCCCTCATCATAGAGCTCCATAGCATTTTGAATAGCTCCAACAGGTGAAATCAAATCATGACAAATACGGCTACAAAGTAAAGCAGCAAGATCTGTAGACTTCAAAGAAATAGCGAGTGTCATAGTTATTGGGGCTCCTAAGATTTAAAAAACTTCCTTTTAAACCAAAACTCTTAACATCTCATGCATAGAGAGAGGAAACTTTAACAATCATGCTAAATTTTTTCAGAAAAAATACGAGAATTTAAAAAATCTTATATTTTATTTTTTATTTGAATAGAACGAAAATCCTAATATTATAACTTGCTTTGTAACTAATAAAAGGGAAAATTTTTATGGCTCTCTTGCTTTTAAAACGTTGGTACAAAAACATCACAGCTTTCATCTTCCTTTTACTCGTCACCATAAACACTGTAAATGCACAACCCCAACCGATAGAACGAAGCGTCCCCCATTATTCCCTGCAAGAAATTATCGATTCTGGTCATGTTTTTTTTGGAAAAACGACCAGTGGTATAGCAGCAGCAATCCAACATATCTTCTCACGATATGGTTATCCAAATGCCTATATTTTAGGGGAAGAAGCTTCTGGTGCTTTTTTTGCAGGCTTAACCTATGGTGAGGGAACACTTTTTACAAAAATCTATGGCCAGCATAAGGTTTTTTGGCAAGGTCCTTCTGTAGGATGGGACTTTGGTGGACAAGGTTCCCGTCTCATGATTTTAGTGTACGATCTTAAGAATGTAAATAATTTATGGGGGCGCTATGGTGGTCTTTCAGGTTCGGCCTATTTAATTGCAGGGGTTGGTTTTCATGTCTTAAAACGCCATAATGTCTTACTCATTCCAATACGCACAGGTATTGGCGCACGCCTTGGTATTAATGTGGGATATTTAAAACTAACACCTAAACCAACATGGAATCCATTTTAAACGGATCTTTATTGAAAAGGGGATTTATGTTTATCCAATCACTTCTTTTTTTTATTCTTGGAGTGGCCTCTACTTCTTGGTTACTGGTACTTTTCGCCCCTCTTATCTGGCGTAGAGCTGTTTATTTTGCGCATAAAGGTATTTCTGCGCAAATTCCGTTATCACTTACTGAAATACAAGCAAACTATGATTTTCTCTGTGCACAACATGCTGTAAAACTTGCACACAACGAACAAAAATATGAATCTTTGCAAAAGAAATACGCGCAACAGAAAATACAACTAAGCCAAGCAACAAAACAACTTTATCAATTATATCTCTCCACACAAAACATATACTCCTCCTCCAAAGAGGCTATTGCAACCAAACAAAATCTTGACACAACAAACACTTTCATAATGGAAATTAAAAACATGCATGAAAAAATCGCACATTATCAGCAACGTTTACAAAAAATTCCGACCAATGATCTAAACTCCGTGGAAAATCAAAAACTCTTAGATGAACTGCGTGAAGAAACAAAGGAATTAGCAGCAACATTGGCTTCTCAAATAGCACACCAAGAAGGAAACACATCTCCTATCAACGCATTGGTCAAAAATTCCAAAAGCAAAAACGATTTAGCATCATGTATTTGCCAAAAAATCATCGACACGAAAAAGATACCTCTTACATAAGTGTCCTTTAAAACCTTAAAAAACATTTAGCTTTTGAAAGATCAGCTGTATTTTCTATAACAAAAATCGTATTGTTATCATCTTAATATAAAACACTCTTTTACCAGTATAGCTGCCAATTTTAGCTTTATTTTTCATTATAGATCAAAAAAAATCTCACCCAAAATAAGCAAATAAAGTCTACTCTTAAAGAGCTTTAAAGATAAAAACACTTTTTCAAGAACGATAAAAATCTCTTATTTTCTGTATAATCATATCCTGCTCATTTTGTGTCAAATAAGGATGCATTGGCAAACTTAAAACATGCTCACCTAAAGATTGCGAAACAGCAAGAGATCCTTTTACATAAGGAAAATGTTCATAAGCAGGCTGTTGATGCAATGGAGTTTTATAATAAATCATGGTAGGAATAGAATTTTTCTGTAAATAGTCCTTTAATCTGTCACGCTTTTTCACTTTAAGTGTATATTGTGCATAAGCACAACGAACATTCTCTCCCACTGCTGGAACTGCAACAACATCTCGCAAATGATTGGAATAATATTGGGCAATTTCCACACGCTTTTCCATCTCTTCTTCAAAGATAACAAACTTTTCTAGTAAGATTGCTGCTTGAATAGTATCTAAACGTGAATTCATACCGATACGCACATTATCATATTGGGTTTCACCTTTACCATGGAAGAGGATTGAACGTAAAAGTTCTGCTAAATGGTCATCATTGGTCATCATAGCGCCTCCATCACCATAACACCCCAATGGTTTTGCAGGATAAAAACTTGTGGCAGCCACATCGCCAAAAGCGCCACACATGGTATTATCGCTTCTTCCTCCCATCGATTGAGCAGCATCTTCAATAACAAAAAGATTTTCCTTTGCCGCTATATGAACAATTTTTGCATAATCAGCAGGAAGCCCAAACAAATCAACAGCAATAATTGCCTTTGGTTTAAGACGTCCCTCTTGTTTAATCATTTTGATTGCTTCACAAAGTTTTTCAACATCAATATTGAATGTATCAGGCAAAACATCCACAAAAACAGGTTCCGCTCCTACCAAAGCGACAACTTCAGCGGTTGCAGAAAACGTGAAGCTAGGACAAAAAACAGCATCCCCTGGACCAATATTTTTCGCCATAAGAGGCATCTTCAAAGCATCGGTTCCATTCGCACAGGCAATCACATGCTTAACGCCGAGATATTCTGCTAAGCGTTCTTCAAATTCTGTTACTTTTGGTCCTAAAATATACTGACCACTAGCGACCACATGCGCAATTGCAGAATTAATTTTGTCTTCAATACGCGCACGTTGCGCTCCAAGGTCGATAAATTTCATACTAACTCCATTGGTCATCACAATAATGCAAAAGTGCTACTTATGTCTTTTATTTCTTATAATTGACATGAGCAGCAGTTAAAATCCGTAAAACAGCAACAGCTTCTTCACCATTTGTACGGGGTAATTGACGTGTTTCAACACAATGAAGGAAATGCTGCAATTCACAAGTAAGCGGCAAATCTTCACATACACCAATGTAATCCAGCGCATCAGTATTAAAAGCCCACTGTTGATTCTCCCTCCAAACAGAATAACGCTGCAACGCCAATTTACGCTCCCACGGCTCCATATCATCAAAAAACAGCACAGCTTTTGTTCCAACAACCGTTAAACGTCTTTCACGATAAGGACACAAGCGTGAAGTAAAAAGATGGCTACGAATACCATTGGGAAAAGTCATATGAATATGAGAAAAATCAGAACAATGATCGATGACAGCAGCTCCCTCACCTCGAATCTCAAGAGGTTCACATCCCGTCAAAGCCAAAATCATTGAAAGGTCATGAGGTGCAAGATCCCATAAAGCATCGCTTTGTGTATGAAATTTTCCAAAGCCTAACCGGTGAGAATAAATATAACGCACTTCCCCCAATTCTCCCTGCTCCACCAATTCACACATTTTTTCAAAAGCAGGATGAAAGCGTAAAATATGTCCCACCATCAAAATCCGTTTACATTGGCGAGCAATTTGCACTTGCTGTTCAGCCTCTGCGACATTCAAAGCGATTGGCTTTTCCACGAGAACATCTTTACCATTCTTGACGGCACGCACAACATTTTCTGTATGAAATTGTGGAGGCAATGCCAACACCAGCGCATCAATATTGTTATGCGCAAAAAGATCATCAGGCGTAATAATATCAACGCCGTACATATTTGCAAAACTTGCAGCACGAGCACTATCACTATCAGAAACTGCTGCTAAAGCTCCAAGACTTTGGAGTGTTCGTATATGATTCCCACCCCAATGACCGCAACCTAAAACCGCTACACGTGGCACCATTTTTATGCCTTACCTCAACTCATCATATAAAATTATATTTTTCTATTACTCCATATCGAGGATAAAATAGAATGACAAGCAAAAAGCTTAAAAACGGTGCTTGACATCTCACTATTCTACCTCTTATATCCGCACAATATGAAATAATGTCATCATATTTTTCTGTTTTGGCGGAGTAGCTCAGTAGGTTAGAGCAGAGGAATCATAATCCTTGTGTCGGGGGTTCAAATCCCTCCTCCGCTACCATTTTTTTCAAAGTAGTTTATAATATTTCTTCTGTATAATAACATCATTGGCAAACTCCAACAGCTTTTTGAGAGCACGGAGCTTTTCGCTAGTTATAGCTTGTTATCAGGTTTTGTATATTTTGACATCAAATTTTATATCAATTTATTTATTTAAAAGAAGCACTGAACTCTCAAAAAAAATCTTCAAAGCTTCTGTCAAAGCTTTCACTCATTTTTGCTCTCAAAAGCTGATTGAACACATAGTATATTTAAATAAAAATGTATATAAGAACAATCAATTCTCACATATTCCACCCTAATCTCACCTTTTCTCACCCAGTACAAAACATAATGTCAAACGACACATAAAAAGCTTTAACCTTTATCGAATTTAAAACGATAGAATCTCTCCCATTTTTTAGAAAATATATAATTGTAAAAACACTACTCTTTTTTTTACTGTCTTTTCTATTCCTGTTTAATCATAAACCAATGAATATGAGCATCAAAGAATAGCTTTCCATCAAAAAAAGTCATAAATGGAATTATCAGCACCTTATAATATTATAATAATATTATACTAAATATAAAGAATTATTTTTAAATACACCGAAAAATACATTATGAATGTAAAATTAAATATTGCGTATTTTAATATAAATTCAACTTTAATTTTGACAAAAAAAGCAAAACATACTACGCAAAGTTATGCGTTATTAAAATAAAAGCAATATCTATTTTCTGTTCTTCTTTTGAAGACTGCGGGGAAGTGAATATTAGGGGCTTTAAAAGGAGACTATTCGTGTATAATAAATCCCTTCTGTCATCTATAGCAACAACAGTAGTCGTGCTGTTTAGTATCCAATTTAATGCACAAGCTAAATCTCTTAAAGTTTCTGATGGAACAACAGTAACAGTACATGGAGAAACCTATGATGCACTTCATGCAAAAAACGGCAGTAAAATCAACGGTAAGCATTTAACAATAACACACTCTAACCTAAGTTACGATGCATACGCTATAACTGCTGAAGGCTCTAACACTACAATTGAATTGCTGGATGGCACAACAATTAAAGGGACTGCTTCTGACATTTTATTCGGTCTTGAAGTGAAAGATGGTGCTACACTGCAAATGATCGAGGGAGCCATTACAGTTTCTCATCTAGGCGCTAACTTCTCAAACAGCAAGAGCGATAAAAACAAGTTAAAAAATGTGAAAATATCAAGCAGTAAAAATAAAAAAACTCTTACGACAGGAATATGCACTGACAAAGAAAGTAAAGTTACTTTAGAAAATGTAACCGTTACACAAACAAAACACGGCATAGTTGCATATAATCAATCTCAAATAATGATCTCTGGAGGATCATTTGAGGGAAAAGACGTAGGGATATATGCTGGAAACGGCAGCAAAATTACTTTAATCAGCAGTAAAGAAAGCCCCTCCCAAATTATGTCATCATCAAATGGCAAAGGGCTCTATACAAATGGTTTACATTCTATCATCACAATGACGGGAGGAACAGTATCTGGAGAAGCAGCATTACTTGCAGAAAACGGTGGACACATTAAGGTCACTGATGTTTCTCTAACAACAAATGGCCATGGAGTTGGTGCAACAGCCGGTAGCTCTGATAGTATGATTGAATTGTATGGAAACACAACAATTAAGAATACTAAAGGCGGGCTTATAGCAGCTAACGGTGGCAGAATTAAAATGGTTGGAGGAACCATTATGGCTTCCGCAACTGGTGTTGGCTTTGTGAATAGTAAAAGCGATGAAAATAAGCTGAAAAATGTAACAATAACGACCGGTAAAGAGAAAAATTCAGGTTTAGGGATACTTCTAGAAAAAGCAAGTGGGGTTACTTTAAAAAATGTAAAAGTGACTCAAACAGGCAACAGTATAATTGCAAATAATCATTCTAAGATAACAGTCTCTGGAGGATCATTTGATTCAAGTTTCGCAACAATATGTGCTCAAAACGGCAGCAACATCATCTTAACCGATAATGCTCAAATTACATCATATGATGAAGGAGGCCTCTTTGCAAAAGATTCAAAATCCACCATTACAATGACAACAGGAAGCGTGACAGGAAAAACTACAGCCTTAGAAGCAGACAGAGGTGGCCATATTACGGTCACAAATGTTGCTCTAAAAGCAACAAATAATGGCAACGGCGTAGCTGCTGGTGCAGCTGCCTCTGGCTCTAACAGTGTGATTAAATTGCTTGGAAATACAACAATTAGTAATGTTAAAATCGGAATTGATGGACAAAACGATAGCACAATCACAATGATCGGAGGAACCATTAAGAGTTCCGAAGCTGGCGTTCACTTTTTAAAAAGTAAGAGCAATAACAAACTGAAAGATGTAACGATATTAAATAGTAAGGACAATGCACTACTAATCAATGGAATAAATGCAAGAAGCAGTAATCTTACTTTAGAAAATGTAACAGTTAAGCAAGCAATCAATAGCATAGTTTCAAATAATGATTCTCAAATAACCGTTTCTGGGGGATCATTTAACGCAAAAGGTGCAGCAATATCTGCCCTAAACGGCAGCACTATTACTTTAACTGACAATGCACAAATTACATCATCTGATAACAGCGGACTCTATGCAAAAGACTCAAAATCCACCATCACCATGACAGGAGGAACAGTGAGGGGAGACACAACATTGTTTGCAGAAAAAGGTGGACATATTAAAACCACAAATGTCACTTTTACAACAAGAGATGGTAGCAAATCTCCCAGCGTGACAAGCCAAGATATGGGCAGTTTGGTTGAGTTATATGGGAATACAACGATTAAGAATGCTGAAATCGGACTTTATTCAGAAAATGGCGGTACGACCAAAATGAGTGGAGGAACAATCATTGCCAAAAAAGATGCATTTGTTGTAAATAATAATGGACATATTGATGTGACAGATGTTTCTGCAACAGCAGAAAATAGAGGGATAACTTTTGAAAAATCTAATAACAAAACAGCAGAAATTAATTTGACCAATACAAAACTTCATATCAAAAATGGTATTGGAATTGATGCAAATGAATCAACTGGTAAAGCTAATCTCAGAAATTCAGAAATCCATGCCGATGTTTTATTAGCAACCAAAGATTCAACTAAAAAAAATAATTTTGTTTTTGCATTAAATGCTGATCATTCCATTTTAGAAGGTAGCGTAAATACTGAAAAAAAATTCAAAACAATCTTTAATTTACAAAACAATACGAAATGGACATTAAAGACAAGCACAAATGAAAAGAAACAGAAAGAAAAACCACTTGACATTGCTCAAAGAGCACGTTCTGATATTTCTGTTCTTAATCTCAATAATAGCTCTGTTATTTTTGCAGAACCAACAGAAGGTCATTACCACACATTGCACATAGGTTCAGGAAAACCAGATACCAAAGCAGTCTATAATGCAACAGGCAATGCACAGATTTCTTTCAATACTTGGTGGAGTGATAGCAAGCCAATAGCAGAGCAAAAAACCGATTGTCTTCTGATTCATGGTGATGTTTCAGGTACTACACTGATTTATGTCACTGGATATTTAGAAAAGAGCAATATTAAAGCAAATACTTCTACTCCTACCAATATACATGGTTTTTCATTAATTCAAGTATTTGGAAAAGCAAATCCAAACTCTTTTAAACTCGCAAATGGCTATATCACAATAAGTGGTTCACCTTATAAATATATACTGAAAGCTTATGGACCAACATCAAAGCATAGTAAAACAAGGACTCAACAAAACATTTTAGGAGAAAATAAAAATTTTTGGGATTTTCGCTTACAACCAGTACTTCTTGATAATAATTCAACAGTAAAAACTGTCGTGCCATAATACAAAGGGCTATTTGGTTCTGCCAAGAGCCCTCTTCTATAGTGGATTGACCGATATGGCGAAACAAAATGCACTGTTAGCCAATATCAGAACATCTGTCGTAAAAAAAGGACAAGAAAAACAGGACGGCTTTTTCNACCACTGAAATTATTAATGAGTTTAAGCTGGAGAAAGGAAAAGAAAAGACTCTTAATAATGTTTTTATCCGCAATAAGGAAACTGGAGTGCTCTCTACTGAAAAAGCAATTGCCACAATTATAAACTCAACAATACACACAGAATCGGTTGCTTTTTCTGTATCAAAAGGCGGACGCATTCATGCGAAAGGAATTGATGCGAATTCAATATACAAAGGTTTAGAAACGAAAAATGGTATAATCAATATTGAGGATTCAACCATCACCGTCCAAAGAGGTGGAGCAGGTGGTATCGTTTTTTATGAAACCCCAAAACATGAAGTAAAAGAGGGTGAAAATATCATTAATAAAATTAGTCTTACCAAAAGCAAACTTCTTGTGAAAGATGGTGTCGGTATTCGGGGGCCTTATGGTTCAAAATCTGTTGCTGAGATTTCCCTTAAAGATTCGGAAATTCGTGCTGATGTTTTATTGAGAAATAAAACCAAACGTAAATATTATGATAACGATACTCTTCCTGTCTCTCTTACATTAGCCGCTGACAATTCGATCCTAGAAGGAAGAGCAAGAACCTTAAAAATAAATACCACAACTCTTTCTCTGATGAACAACAGCAAATGGTATTTAAAGGTCAGTCAAGAGGACTCCGATACTGATTTTAATACTTTTAATTTCGATCTTAGTGACTTGAAACAACGAGCACTTTCTACTGTTTCAGTACTAAGCCTTAATAATAGCTCTATTATATTTAATGCGCCATCTGCCAATGTAACAACTGCTTTGGGGAAGGATCAATATCAGATCTTGAGTGTGGGGCGTACCGCTGAAGTTTATAAATCGCGAGACAATATGGTCTCTACTGTAGAAACAGTTTACAATGCAACGGGTGATGCAAGGATTTATTTCAATACTGAGTGGAGCAATGGTCTAGAAAAAGAACAACAAAAAACAGACCGTCTTCTTATTCATGGAAATGTTTCAGGCACCACAACAATTTATTTTAACAATCTTTCAAATAATGGGGAATTAGAGTCTGAAGATTCCCTCAACCTTAATACACGAGGTCTTTCACTCATCCAAGTATCTGGAGAAGCGAATGAAACGTCTTTCAAACTGGCAAATGGCTACGTCACAATGGCGGGCTTACCTTACAAGTATACACTTAATGCCTATGGGCCAACATCAAGCCGTGGAAAAGCAGAAAGCACACAGAGCCTCTTGGGAAGCGTATCTCAAGAATCAGAAGAAAACACTCTTAAAGACTACACTAGCTACGTTATAAACGGGAATGCTCTTGAGGGAGTTTCACGAAATGAGGAAGATAAGCCAGCTTCAAATGGTAGAGAAGTAGAGAGTGCACAAAACCATTTAAGTCAAAATGAGAATTTCTGGGATTTCCGTTTACATAAAGAATTGCTTGGCTCTGATTCAACAGTAGAAGCGCTTGTACCACAAATGGCAAGCTATTTGGTTCTGCCAAGAGCCCTCTTCTATAGTGGATTGACCGATATGGCGAAACAAAATGCACTGTTAGCCAATATCAGAACATCTGTCGTAAAAAAAGGACAAGAAAAACAGGACGGCTTTTTCTTGTATACCTATGGCAGCACAGGAACATTATCATCCGCCCGGGGGCCTCTGGAATATAGCTACGGTGCTCGTCTTCGCTATGCCGCTCTACAAGGAGGGGTAAACATTACCGCAAGTGAAGGACAAAATACCACAACACATTTCGGTCTTGTTGGAACCTATGGGCAAATCTCTTTCACCCCAAAAGATATGCAAGATGCTGGGAAAAGCACGGTAGATAAATGGTCACTTACAGCCTATGGAACCGTACAACACGACAATGGTTTCTATCTTGATGCACTGTTATCCTATAACATCCTAAACGGAAACATCACCAATGCCCTCATTGGTAAAACGGCAAAATTGAAAAATGCCAAAATGTTGACGATCTCCACAACTGTTGGCAAACAATTTGCCACCGGCATTCAGGATGTAACATTCGACCCACAAGCACAGATTGCCTATCAACATTTGATGTTTGATACCATTTCAGATGCTGATAACTTTAGCGTCAATATGAACAATCCTTACCAAGGACTGATCCGTGTTGGTGGTCGTTTGACCAAAACTGTTGTGAGTAACGAAAACGGCCATGCTGTTTCTTTCTATGGAAAAGTCAATGCCATCAAAACCTTGGGTGATGATCAAGCAATCCATATTGATAAAGATTATAAAATTGATCCTATGGGCTCTTTCCTTGAAGGTGGGCTTGGTATCAGTGCACAATTGTCTCAAAATCTCTCGCTTCATGGTGATGTCAGTTATCAACAAAAGCTGCAAAAAACGGGGATTTCTGGAGCAAGCTTTTCAGGTGGTATACGTTATCAGTTTTAACACAAAATTATATAACCTATCCTATTGTATACATTTTAAAAAAAGGCAGCCAATAGGCTGCCTTTTTAGCTTATGACAAACTATCACAAAAATACTCATCAAACTGTTCTTTCTATACACGAGATAATATATCGATTTATAAGAACAATTTCTTATTTTGCATATTGAATTAACAACCCCCTATACCGCAAGGTTTTCTTATTTCAAATTTGTTTATGTTGAATTCAACAAAACCANCAATAGGCTGCCTTTTTAGCTTATTATAGTCTTTTTTAAAAAGCATTTCTTCTATACTAAAAACAGCAAAATATTTGAAAACTATCATTTATCATAAGGAAAATTCTTACAAAAACTTCTATTTTATAAAGAATAAAGCTTAAGCATTTTCGATGAATAATGCCCAAAAATGTAAAAAAGAAAACAACTCAAAATAAAACGATATTGTCAAATAAAAAGAAGCTTTCCTAGGAAATATGACTATCTTCTGTAATTTTTCACAAATTCAAAGCGAAAAATCTCCAAATAAAACTGCTAAACATAAAATGATAAACAAAAAATAGCGCAATACTTTCAGACAAAGAATCTATGTTATAAGCCCGTCGTATATTTCACAACCGAAATTCTCATAAAGGTTTTAAATATTAGAAGCTCAAGCACTGCTAGCAAATTCATGACTGAAAAAATTGCATTTTCTTTGTCTGTAAAATCGATCACGCTCTTTGCTCTCTATGAACAATAGGTTCAATACTGGCTTCAAAAAACTCTCTTGTATAATCATGCTGTGCATGTAAATTACGCAGATCATCATTGCTGAGTTCTTCAAGAATAATCCCTTTATGCATAATTCCAACCCGTTCACAGATATGTGCAACAACAGCAAGATCATGCGACACCATCAAATAGGTAAGTTTTTTTTCTTCTCGCAAAGATTTTAACAAATTCAAAATTTCCGCCTGTACCGATACATCCAATGCTGATGTTGGCTCATCAAGCAACAAAACCTCTGGCTCGATAATTAAAGCACGAGCAAGAGCAATACGCTGACGTTGCCCGCCCGATAACTCATGGGGATAACGATAAAGAAATGAAGAATTTAAACCAACGGAATTTAAAGCCTCACACACCCGCTCTTTTTGATTATCCATACCATGGATTTTAAGAGATTCAGAAAGAACAGTATGAACCATTTTTCTTGGATGAAGCGAAGCATAAGGATCTTGAAAAACCATTTGAATACGACGCAGAAAACTCTTATCCCTTTTTCTCGCGACCTCTTCTCCATCAAAAATGAAACGTCCGCTATAGTCCGGTATAAGCCCAACCAATGCATTTAAAATCGTGGATTTTCCACATCCTGATTCACCAATCAAACCGTAAGCTTCACCGCGTTTAATATGAAAATTGACATTTTTGACAACCGTTACTGCCTTATGTCTATGCCCAAAAGTCACAGATAAATTAGCAACATCGATGATATTTTCACAATGAGTCACGAGATTGCTCCTTCAACACCATTAACAATTGTCGGATTATGCAACCACTCAGGATCGCGTTCAGGAACTGCCAAAACATCAACAGGATTATCAAGACGTGGCAAACTCGCTAATAAAGCCTTAGTATAAGGATGACAAGCGCGAGATAAATTATAGGCAGGGAGCTCTTCTAACACACGACCTGCATACATAACCAAAACACGATCACAAAAATCAGCAATCATATTCAAATCATGACTAATGAAAATCAATCCCGTTCCAGATTTGGTCACAAGCTCATCCAACACTGATAAAACCTGACGTCTTACTGTAATATCAAGCGCAGAGGTTGGCTCATCTGCAATAATTAAATCTGGTTTTGGAATGAGCATCATTGCAATCATCACACGCTGTCCCATCCCCCCTGATATTTCATGAGGAAAGAGGCGCATCACATGTTCTGGATCACGAATATGAACAGACTCCAACATAGAAATTGTCCGCTCCCGCGCATCGGCTTTTGAAACACGGTAATGAATACGGTAAGCTTCCATAATTTGATCGCCAATTCGTATTAAGGGATTAAGTGAATATTTGGGATCCTGTAAAATCATTGAAATACGCTTTCCCCTGATCGTCCGCATCTGAGGTTCACTTGCCTTCAATAAATCAATATCATCAAAGCTCATTTTTTTAGCTTTGACAATTGCCGACCTTGGACTCAATCTGAGGATTGCACGCCCAGTCATGGATTTTCCAGATCCAGATTCACCAACAATACCAATTTTCTCTTTTCCAACAGAAAAGCTAACGCCGCGCACAACTTCTGTAATGCCGCGCGTTGTAGGAAAAGAAATACGTAAATTTTCTATCTCTAATAATTTTTTAGCCATTGCGTGGATCCAATACATCACGAAGCCCATCACCCAACAAATTAAAAGCAAGGCTTGTCAACAATATTGCACAACCTGGTATTGCCGCTAACCACCAATTTGTCATCATAAACTCACGCCCTGTCGAAAGCATTGCTCCCCATTCAGGACTTGGCAATTGAGCTCCCAAGCCTAAAAAGCCAAGACCAGCAGCGGTGAGAATAATTCCAGACATATCTAATGTTAAGCGTACGACCACTGAGGGAATACACATCGGTGCAACATGAAACAAAATAATCCGCAAAGCAGATGCCCCTTGTAAGCGCACTGCAGAAACATAATCAGAGGAGCGTATCGTCAAAGTTTCAGCACGTGCTAAACGTGCTATTGGCGGCCATGCTGCAATTGAAATTGCAATAGACGCATTTTCAATCCCTGGTCCCAAGGCGGCTGAAAAAGCAAGAGCTAAAATCAAAGCGGGAAAAGCCAAAAAAACATCAACAACGCGCATCAAAACAGTATCAACCCATCCCCCTATATAGCCAGAAACAGTCCCAACAATGAGCCCTATTGGTCCTACAATAATTGTCGTGAGAAACACAACATAAAGCGTAATACGTGCACCAAAAATGAGACGACTAAAAATGTCACGTCCCAATTCATCTGTTCCAAAGTAATGCAGTAGAGAGGGTGGCTGCAATCGATGTGCAAGATCATTGCTAACAAAATCATCAGTAGCAATCCAAGGAGCAAAAATTGCACACAAGACAATAATAAAAATAATAATCAGACCCAATACAGCTGAAAAATTACGCGAAAACTTGATCAATGCGTGATAAAGTCTTTGTACATTCGCTTGAAAAATTGACCTTGGAACAGCGTCATTTAACCAACGTCCTAAAGAAGACGACGTTTGCGATTTATGATGATGAATTGTTGTCATATTTAACGTGTCCTTGGATCAAAGATTCGATAAAGCAAATCAGAAAATAAATTAATAGCAACAAAGAGAAATCCTACAAGCAGCGTACATCCGACTACTGCATTCATATCTCCAGCCAAAAGAGCATTTGTCAAGTAATGCCCAAAGCCAGGCCAAGCAAAAACGGTTTCCGTTAACACAGCTCCCTCTAATAAAAAAGCATAAGACAGTGCAACAACAGTAATAATCTGCACAGCAGCATTTCGAAAAGCATGCCCCCAAACTGTTCGCGCCAAGGATAAGCCCTTTACACGTGCAGTAATGATATATTCTTGATTAAGTTGTTCAATCATAAACCCACGAGTCATACGACTAATATAAGCCATAGCACCAAAAGCTAAGATTAAAGCAGGCATAATAATATGTCCAAACACGTTTCTAAAAGCTTCCCATTGCCCCTGACGAGCAGTATCCCAGAGAAAAAATCCTGTTTTAGGCTCAAAAGAATATTCATAAAGAAAATCAAGTCGTCCTGGACCACCGATCCAGCCAAGTTTGGCATAAAATACCAATAACGCCATTAACCCAAGCCAAAATGTTGGAGTAGAATAACTTATAAGTGTAAAAACACGCACAAAATAATCAATAAATGAATCGCGATACATTGCCGCAAAAACACCAAACGGAATACCAAGACTCGTACCAATTACAATCGCAACGGTAGCAAGCTCTAACGTAGCGGGAAACACACGCATAATGTCCTCCAAAACAGGACGCCCTGAAGTTAAAGCATCTCCAAAATCAAACAAAAAGACATTGCGAAGATAGTTCCAATATTGGACAATCAATGGTTTATCAAGACCCAACCTATGAAACATTGCATCATAAGCTTCCTGACTGATATTATCACCAAGGATAGCAAGAACGGGATCTAAAGGAAGCAGATGACCAATAAAAAAAGTAATAGTCACCAAACCAAGCAAGGTGATAAAGACCGAAATGAACAACTTTAATAATTTGAGAGAAAAATCCCATACGAACATTTTTTTCTGCTTCTGTACAACTGCTCTTTCAGCGTCTAAAAATGGCAAAACCATTATAATATCCCCCTCCATAGCTACCAAACATAAAGCTAAAACCTTTCTTATACAATTAAGAAAACTCTATCAAATACGTTCTTTAAACTTTCTTCACAATATGCCTATTTTTATTTTTCTGCATCATTGTAGTAAAGTCTAAAACTATTCCAAACCCATTTTTTTACTGCAGGTCCCATGCCAACGGTATAATATGTCTGAAATAAATAAACCATAGGGCCATGTTCAAGCACATAATGCTGTAAAGCACGATACTGCAAAAGACGTTTATTTTGATCTTGCTCAAACAAAGCATCCATCACCATTTTATTGATATTTTCATCATAATATCCAGCACGCCAAGCCAAATACATATTATGTTTTTTTGTAAATGTTGGATCAGGATTAAAAACATGATTTAATGAAGCAGGATGCCCATCAGGATCAGCACTCCCCCACCCCATAAGTGCAGTGTCATAATTTCCACCACGTACACGGCTCAACAATTGATTTTGTGCCATTTTTTCAATGGTAAGTTCAACACCAATTTTGCGCGCATTAGCTTGAATAGACTGTGCGACAGAAGACATATAACTAAGGCTCCCCACTAAAAGATTAGCCTTAAAACCGTTAGGATAACCTGCCTCACTTATCAACTGTTTTGCTTTTTTCAAATCCAATTTAAAGGGCAATCCCTCTTTTTCATCCAAAGCACCAGGAATTCCCAAAGACATATAAGTTGCACGTGGAATTCCAATCCCTTTTATAACAGTTTTGCCAAGACCTTCATAATCAACCAAATAACGAAGTGCTAATCTTACTTTTTCATGAGAAAAAATCGCATTCTTATTGTTCAGCGAGAGATAAATAATCTGCGGTCGCAAAACACGGCTAATTTTGACCGGTCCTTGCTGTTTTTCTATATCTAAAACATCCTCTGAAGAAAGATCACGCGCTATATCCACATCACCTTTTTCTAAAAGAAATCTCTGACTTGCTGAATCCGCAACATGCTGTACAACAATCTGCTTAATTTTAGGGATATCTCCCCAATAATGTTTTGTTGCCTCTAATATCACTTTCTCTCCAGGAGTCCAGCGTGCCAATTTATAAGGTCCAACACAAGCCGAATGCGTTGCTAAATATTTATTACCCATATCACCATCAATACTTTTTGCTTCTATTGTTTTCCTATCAAGCAAAGCAGAAGCATAGGACTGTCCAATAACAGTCAGTATAAGTTGCGCAGGATATGGTTTATCTAATTTTAGCTGTAAAGTTTTATCATCAAGGGCTTGAATATTTGTTTTGACATTATTTTTGGTAAATCCGTAATCCATTAAAGATTGAGCATAGCTCAATCCCAACTTAATAATCCGTTGCATAGACCATACTAGATCTTGTGCCGTCGCCACCCTACCATCATCAAACTTTAAATCATCACGCAGATGAAAAACTATTCTTTTTCCACCATCTAAAACGTCCCAAGACTGGGCCATAGCAGGACGAATTTTTGTGGGATTATGCTTATCATATTGCACAAGTGCACTACAAATATTCGTCAACAATTCACTCGTAACAACTTCAACCGTTTGAGCAGGATCAAAACTACTAATGGAATCAATATTCCATGCCATCACCAATGTATCTCTCTTTGATGCACTCAGTGCTGATGATATAGATCCATTTAAAAAACCAATTGTACTTAATAAAATACAAAAATTTTCCAATCGTCTTTTTTTGCTCATTTTACCCCTTCTTTTTGCATTTTAATTTTCTTACACAGAGTACTTTTTATTTTTTTCATCTTTTAAGAAGTACAGTTCCATTATAATATAATGATATAGAATTCATTTATTAAATATACACAATATAAGTCTCTCATATGTCAGTACATAATCAGGATTTACGACATTTATACTACATTGAACAAATATTTTTTAAATATTACTATACATATTCATAAAAAACCGCTGCTTATACTCAAATTTTAATGATACACTGTATAAAAAATAACCCCCCGCAATTTCATATCCTAAGCTGTAAAACAACTCTATGAGGGGGATATTTTATTATTTACATTATGATCATGTTCTTTTTGTATTTTATAATATTTAATACCTACTTATTTTTCAATTGCACTATAAAAAATACGTGGTGCACTATTCCAAACCCATTTTTTAATATCAGGTGTCATAGCTATAACACTATATTTCTGAAAAATAAAAGCATAAGGTCCTTTTTGCATAAGCCCACGCTGTAAATCAGCATAGATTTGTGCCCGTTTTTGTGAATCTTTTTGAAATAATGCCTCTTCCACTTGTTTATTCATAGCTTCATCCAAATAACCATGCTGCCAACTTGGATAGGCTGTATTTTTAGCCTCGAACCGATTATCAGGATTATAAATAAGGCGTGAAGCCATTGTATAAGGATCCGCAGAATCATTATTCCATCCAACAAAAATTGTATCAAAAGCACGTGCGTAAAGTTTTGAAAACAACTGTGTTCCTGCTAAACGCTCAAGCTTAAGCTGCACTCCCACCTTTGCCGCATTATCTTGCACAGACTGAGCAATGGCCAAAGCATAAGGAGTAGAATTGCTCACTAAAAAATTAGCCTTAAATCCTTCAGGATAACCTGCTTCTGCTAAAAGCTGTTTTGCTTTTTCAAGATCAAGTTTAAAGGGTTGCCCTTCTTTTTCATCCAAAGCTCCAAAATTACCAAGAGGAATAAAGCTTGCCCGTGGAACACCAATACCTTTAAGAACGCTCTTTCCAAGCCCTTCATAATCAATAAGATAGCGCATTGCCAAACGCACTTTTTCATTGGCAAAAGCAGGGTGCATCGTATTAAAGCCCCAATACATCATAGAGGGTTCCAACACTCTTTCAACTTTAATATCTGTTTTTGCTTGAAGATCTGCGAGATCTTCAGACGCCAAATTACGTGCAACATCAATATCGTGTTTTTGCAACAATAAACGTTGTGTTCCAGGCTCCGCAATATGGCGAATGAGAATCTTTTTCAATTTTGGTGCCTGCCCCCAATAATGAGAGCTCGCACGCAATAAAACTGCTTCTCCAGGGCGCCAGCTCGTTAACTGATAAGGACCAACACAAGCGGCATGACTTGCCAAATAGCGATTCCCCATATCACCATCTTTTTCGTGCTTCATAATTGTCTCACGATCAAGCAAAGCGGTAGCACGACTTGCCACAACATTACTAAGGAGAAGCTCTACGGGATAAGGCTTGTCAAATTTCATCACCACCGTTTTATCATCGGGGGCCTGCAAAGCAGAATCCATATTCTGTTCTGTAATGCCATATTCATTAAATGTTGCTGCATTCGCCATCTTTAATTTAACAACCCGCTTCATGCCCCAAACAAGATCATGGGCGCTAGCAGGCCGACCATCATTAAACTTTAATCCATCACGCAAATGAAATGTAATCACTGTATTCTGATCACCATCTGAAACATCCCAGTGTGTTGCTAAAGAGGGAACAATTTTTGCTGGATCATCTGTAGCAGTACCAACCAAATTATCACAAACATTGACAATAATTTCATTTCCATAAACATCGTTGAGCTGTGCTGGATCAAATGTATCAATTCCATCAATATTCCAAGCCATTATGAGCGTATCAACAGGTGTTTTTGCTGAAACTTGTAGCGCAAACATCCCCATTGCAAAAACAGCAGAAACAAAAGAAGTACTGCTCTTCAATATTTTTCTTTTTATATTCATAGCCTTTTCCTTTTAAAATTATTGTATCAATTCATTATTCTGAAATAAAACGGCAGATTTATAACACCCAAGATTGAATAAACGCGTATTAATCATTCCTACAAAGGCATTTACTTTTAAGTTCTCTCACTTAATCTCAATGAAAAGATAGCCAAAATAAACCATACCCCCCTACAATCTGTATTATACCCACATCCCAATGCTTCTTGCGCTGCTTGCTCTTCCATATTGTAATGAGAAATACTAGCCCCTCTAAATCTCACCTTTCTAAGAATATCCTCACTAATAAAAGAATACACAATAAAATGGATTTTTTTATCAGCAAAATAAAATTCATTACACTTGCTTCGCAAAAGACAAACTAACACTCTGATTTCAACATCCACCGCCACTTTGCAACAACAAAAACAAGTATTAAAGACACACCGCAGCAAGTTACATTCCCAACGGCTAACTCTAGAGATTTAACTAAGCAATGTAGTGGATACAAATATACCTGTCTTAAGAATCCTCCCCAAAAATGGAGCTTACACGCAGCGAAATTACTCTCTTGGTAGAAAAGCTATCAGATAATAAAATGGAACACAAGTATTTGATAATCGAACATTATATAAATACACGCATTGTTATATCTTCAATAAAATAGAACACTGCAATCATGGCTCTATACAGCAATACCTAAAACGCTTTTCTTGCATAAAGAAACATGAAGAATATAAATAAAAACCTGTTCACTTAGCTTATTATAACTGCCCTACCAATGATAATGCAAAAACAGTGATATAAAGTATACTCAATCATCATTGCATAAGTAAAAAATTTTAGAAATTATTCCTGAAAAATCACTGGCTCATTTTTCTTCATTTTTTTTAATCATATTAGTTGTCTCTGCAAACAGCAATTTTCTATCATCCATTTTTCTTAGACACAACGTTTCAATGACAATAAGCATCTTAAACGCTTAAAACAACATCTCCTTATAAAAAAGGTGACACTATGATCGACAAAAACATCCTTCAAGATGGTCATTAACAATCCCGACTGACTGCATAAAAGCATAACAAATTGTCGGACCAACAAATGTCCAACCGCGTTTTTTTAAATCTTTAGAAAGACGAAGAGAAGCCGGTGTTAGGGGATTTGCTAACAATGTTTGAAAATCTATCTTTTCATAACACTCCGATTGCGGTGGTTGAAAAGACCAAAAATAGTGAGATAAACTTCCCCACTCTGTTATAATTTCTTGTGCTCTCAATGCATTATTAAGTACTGAACGAATTTTTCCTTGATGACGAACAATGCCTTTATTCTGCATCAACATTTGCACTTTCACTTCATCATAATCACTGATTTTTTCAAAATCAAAGTGATCAAATGCCTTTCGAAAAGAAGAGATTTTTTTTAAAATTGTTAGCCAAGAAAGTCCTGCCTGAAAACCTTCAAGACAAATTTTTTCAAACAAACAGCGATCTTCAAAAACAGGTTTTCCCCATTCATGATCATGATAAGCACAATAAAGTGGATCATCTCCCGCCCATGAACAACGAATTTTTCCATCCCCCCCCCTGAGAAGTCCTTCCTCGAGCACCACATTTACCGTATCAAAACAGTGTTCCTTGATCATCGCTTAGCTGCTTTATCTGCTTGTTTTTTGAACGTTTACTAAAAGCGGTTTCCTGTGCAACAACACTGATATCACCATCAAAAAAACGCAAATTTATTTGCCCACTTTCAGGAAACTGTACCAACCGTTTAATGGGCTTATTATTCTGACTCAAAGCCAAAACAAAGCCTCTTTCTAAAATATTCTGATAGGAAGTCGTTTTTAAAAGCCTACATGCCAACTCTAACGCTGCACGTTGTTTTTCCACATTGCGCACAAAAGCACGATGAAAACGTGTCGTATACTCCTTGGTACTGCGTTGAGCTTTTTCAGTATTCAACAAACGCGGCGCAAAGCGAACACTAAGTGCATGGAAACAAAAACGTTTTTTATCATAACTTACACAAAGAGCACGCTGTAACCGGCTGGAAATTTCATCAAAACCACGCCGTGGCAAAGCAAAAAGTTGGTCGACAGTGGGAAGAGCGCGAACAAGATCACGCAATTTTTGTTGATGAAAATCAAAATAACGCGCAAGTCCTTTACGCAAACGTGCACCAAGCGATGCCACATACACTTCAAGATCAATCTTAACAGGTACAGCCTTTTCTGCTGCTGCTGTGGGCGTTGGAGCACGCCAATCAGCAGCATAATCAATCAAAGTCCAATCTGTTTCATGTCCAACAGCAGAAATAACCGGCAAGGCAGATGCATAAACAGCGCGAACAACAGCTTCATCATTAAATCCCCACAAATCTTCTAAACTTCCTCCTCCCCGTGCAACAATAAGGAGATCAGGTTTTGGAACAAAACCTCCTGAGGTAAGTGCATTAAAACCCTCAACCGCAGCAGCCACTTCACGCCCACTTGTTTCTCCTTGAACGCGTACAGGCCAAACTAAAATATGCAAGGGAAAACGATCTGATATACGATGAATGATATCACGGATGACCGCACCTGTTGGTGATGTGACAACACCTATAATTCGAGGCATATAAGGCAAAGGTTTCTTATGAGCTTCATCAAATAAGCCCTCATCAGCAAGCTTTTTCTTGCGATTTTCTAGAAGAGCCATCAAAGCCCCCACCCCTGTTGGCTCAAGTGCTTCAACGACAATTTGATACTTTGAAGACCCTGGATAAGTTGTTAATTTTCCGACAGCAACAACTTCCATCCCTTCCTCAGGAGGAAATTTGAGCTTTTCCATGAATCCGCGCCAAATAACAGCCTCCAACCGTGCCTTATCATCTTTTAAGGCAAAATAAGCGTGACCCGAAGCATGAGGACCGCGGTAACCTGATATCTCCCCACGCACCCGTACATAACCAAACTTCTCTTCAACAACACGCTTTAAAGCTCCTGCTATTTCGGAAACACTAAATTCTGCTACATTCGTTGTACTTGTCTTTTCACCAAACAAACTTACCATTTTTCAACTCTTTACGCTCGTTTTGTGGATCTTTTTAAAACAACGCATCTCTAATTTTTAACTTATATCCTCATCAAATACCCATGATACAAACGAAGATAGACACTATCCTTAGCCTCAAATGAGTAATCAAAACCATCAAAGCTAAAAACCACTCTATGAGACTACCTTATTATTTCATTTAAAAATTGTATCAACGAAGATTAAAATATTCAATCTTAACATCCATCAAAATTTGAGGAGAAGAAAAATATCTCTCCAAAAGAGCCCTATCTTGCAAAGACTTCTCTACGCAATAGGTCAATCTGTTAACGACAAACTTCAACATTTTGCAAAGTTTTACCCCATACGCAAAAAGCTGAAGATGTCATAATGGTATTTTTATAACATGCACACATTTAAAACGTGCTTATTTTTCAATTGCACTATAAAAAATACGTAGTGGCCCACTCCACACCCATTTTTTTACATCAGGAGTCATAGCGATAACACTATATGTCTGATAAATAAAGGCAAAAGGTCCTTTTTGCATAAAATCACGCTGCAAATCAGCATAGATTTGTGCCCGTTTTTGTGGATCTTTCTGAAACAAGGCATCTCTCACTTTTTGATTCATATCTTCATCAAAATAGCCGTGGCACCAACTAGGATAGGCTGTATATTTAGCCTCAAATCGATTATCAGGATTATAAACAAGGCGTGCAGCCATTGTATAAGGATCTGTAGAATCGTTAAGCCATCCCATAAAAATAGTATCAAAGCTACGTGCATAAAGTTTTGAAAACAATTGCGTCCCTACAAAATGCTCAATCTTAAAACGCACACCTATCTTTTTAGCATTGTCTTGGATAGACTGAGCAATAGGCAAAGCAAAAGGATAAGGAGATTTTCCTGCAAAAATATTGGCCTCAAAACCATTTGGATAACCCGCTTCTGTTAAAAGCTGCTTGGCTCTTTGAAGATCAAGTTTAAAGGGTTGCCCTTCTTTTTCATCCAAAGCACCAAGATTCCCCATGGGAATAAAACTTGCCCGTGGAATGCCAACATCTTTCAGAAGAGTCTTTCCCAGAGTATCATAATCGATAAGATAGCGCATTGCCAAACGCACTTTTTCATTGGCAAAAATGGGATTTGTCATATTAAAACCCCACATAATCACAGATGGTGCCAACACTTTTTCAACCTTAATATCTGTTTTTACTTGGAGATCTGCTATATCCTCTGGTGTCAAATTACGTGCCACATCAATATCGTGTTTTTCTAACAACAAACGTTGTGTTCCAGGTTCAGCAATATGACGAATAAGAATCTGCTTCAATTTGGGTGTCTCTCCCCAATAATGAGAACTTGCACGCAACAAAATCCCTTCTCCAGGACGCCAACGTTCTAACTGATAAGGGCCAACACAAGCAGCGTGGCTTGCCAAATAGCGATTTCCCATATCACCATCTTGTTCGTGTTTCATAATTGTTTCGCGATCAAGCAAAGCAGTAATACGATTAGTGGTAATATTACTCAAAAGGATTTCTGCTGGATAAGGTTTATCAAATTTCATCACCACTGTTTTCTCATCAGGGGCTTGAAAAGCCTCATCAACATTTTTTTCTGTAATACCATATTCATTAAAAGTTGCGGCAGTCGCCAACTTCAATTTAACAACGCGTCTCATCCCCCAAACAAGATCATGGGCGCTCGCAGGCCGACCATCATTAAACTTCAAATCATCACGTAAATGAAAAGTAATCACTGTACTCTGGTCATTGCTTGCAACATCCCAACTCTTTGCCAAAGAAGGAACGATTTTGGCTGGATTATCTGTAGCGGAATCGACTAAATTATCACAAATATTGATAAGAATTTCATTGCCATAACGTTCATTGATCTGCGCAGGATCAAAAGTATCGATTGAATCGAGATTCAACCCCATTACGAGGGTATCGGCAGGAGTCTTTGCTGCAACTTGTTGCACAAACATTCCCAGCGCAAGAAGAACAATAACAAAAGAACTTCTCTCTTTTAATATCTTTCTTTTTAAATTCATAGGTTTCTCCTTTTAAAGTTTATTGTATAAATTCCCCACACAATAAGAACGTGCAAAAATAAAAAGATCAGACTTTTAAAACACACCTCCTAAAGATCAAAACCTTAAAACAGCAGAAGAAGCTTCCTAGATGATACTTGTCTGCTAAAGCAAAAGAGACAATAGAAATGATCTGATAAACAATGAGTAACAGCACAAATAACAACGCCCGCTGGTGATGTCACAAGACCTGTAACTTTGAACATACTAGGCAAAGATCTTCTTTATCTCATCAAATATGCTTTTTTCTTTCAAGTTCTTTTTACGATTTACTAAAAAGAGTCCTCAAAGTACCGCTGTTTTTTTTCAAAAACCTCAATCACCCTTTGATATTTTTATGATTCCCATAAACATAGCTGCTAATCATGAACACCCTTTTCCTTCCTCACAAGGTAATTTGCGCTTTTTCATGAATACCACACCAAAAAACTATCTCCAATACCTCATAATCTTTTAAAGAAAGGCAGTAATAATTTGAAGCATCAACTTCACAAGCACCTGATATTCCCCCAACACACCAGCTTACAACCAAATTCTTTCTCAACAACACATTTTAAGCTCCCCCTCTCTTCTTAAAAGATACCAAATCTGTGCTTTTTATTGCTCTTATATTCTTTAACAAATAAATTTGTTATTTCTCTGTAGATTGAAATATCTAAACTTAATATCTATATATATATTATTAAGATGAAGAGTCTTTCTCCCATATAGGATGTCTTAAAGTTACATTCTATACACAACATATTAATTTGTTATGGAATTTTCGACGTAGTAGAAAACTTTCACCGTCATGTAAAACGTCGAAATATTATAAGTTCCCCACGAATTCATGAAATACCGAAGAATATTCAGAAAGTTAATGAAAGGAATACTATGAAAATATCTCGAAAAATGCCAACAGAACATGAACGCGTTTCAGAAACCAGTAAGGAAGTTACTCCAGTACTACAAGGAGGTAAACTAGAAAGAGAAGTAAGAAAAAACAATAAAAAAAACGCCCTCTTTTCTTTATAATGAAAACATCATTACATTATGCAACAAAAGTGCAATATATTTGAAAGTATAAAAATGAATCAAAAGAAAAATTTGTCCAATTTTCTCCATAGATTTCTTGGAGGAACATTAAGGCATGTAACTCTAAAATTGCTCATCTTTTCGTTTCTCGTTGGCATCGTGATGAATTTTCTTGGTTGGACACCTGAAAGCCTCATGCACAAAACAATAAATTTTTTAAAATCTCTCTGGAAAACGGGATTTATAACTTTTGCAAACCTCTCATCTCTCACCATGATGGGAGCTATCATTGTTGTGCCTATTTTTATTATTTTACGTATCTTTCATAAAAAATAAAGACTTTAACGTTTCCTTCTCACTAATCTTTTCGAAAAATCAAACGACATAAAAATCCTGTACTCACAGCCACAATCACTGAAAAAATACCGTATAAGAGACTATGCTTTTGAGCTGCATGAAAAATTGTATAAGCAATATGTGCTTTAACGATTTCAAGAGTTGTGGTTGCGCTATCAATAAATTGTCCATTGCGGAAAAGATAAGCACGAACCTGATAATGTCCAACAGGGATATTTGCTGGCAAACGAAAATATGCTGTAAAAAGTGTACCAGAACCAAAACGCACGCTCCCTACTTCTTCATGATAGAGATTTTTAGCTTTTTGCAATTTTATCAATTCATCACGAAAAATTTGGATTTTCTTTTGCTCTTGTTCATCTGTTTGCAGTAACAAATAGGATAATCCTAATCCCAAACGTTTATATTCTTCAACGTTCGCAATCTCATCAATCGCACGTGTTGTGACCATAGAATAAAAGAGAGGAACATTTTTAAAAATAAGGGAATCTGCATTCACCCAAACACCAGCATTACGTTTTTTTTCCCGCATAACCATTGGGCGCGCTTGTCCCTCCAAGCTCACAACAATATCATATGGATTTTGTCGAGAATATAATGGATCAATATTTTCCAAAACACCAGCAATATAAAGATCACAACCATCGAAATGCGTATCAACCATAATCCTATTCGTTGTTACAATAACTTGGATATTTTCATGATTAACAGGATCAATGAATGCAGCTTTCGCACCAACATGTGCCCACGCAGCTACAGAAACGATACAAAAGTAGCCCGCAATGACGCATAAAGAAAATAACCTCCCCATTTTTATCTCATCAAAATATCCAGAGAGAAAAGATTATCAGGGCGTATAAATAATTGAAAAGCAAGACGCATACATACAATCAACACCAAAAATGCAAGCGCCATACGCAATTGTTCAGCCTTTAATTTTCGTCCAGCCCGTGTTCCATATTGCGCCCCAATACTACCCCCCATCATCAATAAAAAAGCCAAAACAATATCAACAGACTGATGAGTCACACTTTGCAAAACTGTGGTAAAAGAAGAAACAAATGTAATCTGAAAAAGGGAAGTCCCAATCACCACACTGGTTGGAACGCGCAAAAGGTAAATCAATGCTGGTATCATAAAGAATCCGCCACCAATTCCCATAATAGAAGACAACAGCCCAACAATGAGACCAATCACTAAAACTGGAATAACACTCACATAAATCCTAGATGTACGAAAACGCATTTTAAATGGTAAGCGATGGATCCAATTATGTTTACCAGCAAGACGAATATTGACTTTTTCTTCTTTACGCTGGCGTATCATATCGCGCCAACTTTCAACTATCATCAAACTTCCAATACTGCCAAGCAGAATCACATAAAGCAGTGAAATCATAAGATCCAATTGTCCCAATTTTTTTAGAATAGAAAAAATCTGAATCCCGATTAAAGAGCCCATTCCCCCTCCAATCGTTAAAAGAATCCCAAGTTTGATGTCGAGGGTACGCCTTCTAAAATGTGTAATTGCTCCTGTTACAGATGATGCAATCATCTGATTAGCACCTGTTCCCACAGCAATAGCAGGAGGAATATTATAAAAAATCAATAAAGGCGTGATAAGAAAACCACCCCCAATACCAAAAAGACCTGAAAAAAATCCCGCAACAATCCCCATACCAATCAAGATCAGCATGTTGAGAGACATTTCAGCAATTGGTAAATAAATACTCACTTATAGAACCTTCAAGACAATTCAAGAGCTCTCTTCAATACGCTTTTCTCCAGAGTTTTTGCGCATATTTAAAGGAGAGTTTTAGATGCCACACATGATTTTTATAAAATTACGCTTTATAAAATTATAAATGTGCAACATATCTCACGTTACTGAATCAACCCCACAAATTTAAAAAATGCGCTCCTCTTAAAAAACTATAAAAACATAACGTTAACACTGCAAGAAATGCAATGATTAAAAAACACCGAAAAATTTTTTTAAGAGGAAAGCTTAAAAAAAAGAAATTTCTCTGAGATTTCATCTTTAAAGAAGAAGAGTCATCATTCTCACTGCAACTGCCAACTGTTTGAACATCAGTGCAACTTTCTTTTATTGTAGAACATTTTACAACTTCCTCATCCTCTTTTGCAAAAGACTTTGTGCTATCTTTTGGCAAGGAGTTTTTATTTTCTTGTTGTAACATCTTTGCATAATTCGTTTGATTTTGCGTTATGCTGTTTTGTTTTGAAAAGTTTGAGCCTTCTTGGAGCAGCGAGCATTCTTTTTTTTCTTTCCCTCCCATATCAGCAAGCTTCTGCACAACAGAATCAAGCGATTTTGAACGCACCATATGCCGTTTTATCATTGCTTCTTCTAGGCTCTTTTTTTCGCTATGCAAACTCTTAATAAGCATTTTGATTTGCTCTAAATACTCAAAAAGCTTTTTTTCTTTTTGGCGACGCATATAGTGTTCAGCCAAAATGGCTCGACTAATATCATCCAAATAAGATTTAAAACTCTCTTCGACAAAATTTTGTTGTGTAACATGACGAGGTGAATGTTTCATCTGCATTTTTGCATAAACAGAGCGCAATTTTTTAGCAATATCTGACATCGTTACTTCAGCAGACGCACTCATCTTCTCTTTTTGTTCAACAACAAAAAAAGGAGATTTATCTTGCTTAACCTGCTTTACAGTATGACTCTTTCTATTCAAAATAGGCTACCCCTCATTCATGTCTATAAACGTTACGCTTTCTTAACTTTCTACCAAAGAATCGCATAAATAATAGGAAAATATGCGCTATTTTAGTAAATAGAGCTTTAAGAACTTTCAAAAATATTTCAACAAATGAGCTTTGCTTTTTCATTGTCAATGATTAAAATGAAGCAAGCATTCTGCCTTTTTGTTTTTGCATGCGTTTTGCTCTTAACAACTCTTGTCTTAATGAATAGTGCCAACGGAACGAAAAAAAGATATTTTCATTGTGCTATTCTGATATCATTTACCATTCTGTATCCCTTTTATTTAAAGTTCTTTTAAAACTGTTTTTATAAACTATAACATAAGACATTCACTTGAAATGAATGTTCCTTGTTTTTACTTTTTATTCAAGGGAAGATAACGATGATGAGAGTGCACAAAAGGGAAATGAATAACAGTGATAAAAAAACAAGCAACTTTGAAAAAGCTGATATCATGAGAAAACCAATGATAAATGAGCTTGCATGCTAAACAATTTGGTTTCTTATCATTATTAATATAAACTTGTCATCATACAAACAAAGAGGATCATCATGAAGATAATTGTCGCTGTCAAACGTGTTGTTGACTATAGCATCAAGATACGCGTCAAACCTGATGGCACAGGCGTTGATTTATCCCATGTAAAAATGTCTATAAATCCTTTTGACGAAATAGCCGTAGAAGAAGCAATCCGACAAAAAGAATCTGGTAACATTTCAGAAGTTGTCCTTGTTTCAATTGGATCAGAAGCCGCACAAGAAACCTTGCGAACAGGACTTGCCATGGGAGCAGATCGCGCCCTTCTTATAACAACAGAACAAACGCTTGAGCCCTTAGCAATTGCTAAAATTCTCAAAGTCATTGTTCATGAAGAACAACCAGATATGGTCTTTTTAGGAAAACAAGCCATTGATGACGATAGCAATCAAACCGGACAAATGCTAGCGGCTCTTCTTGGTTGGGGACAAGCAACTTTTGCTTCAAACTTACACATAAAAAATGGACATGCAACTGTTAACCGCGAAGTCAATGATGGTACCCAAACACTTTCACTCCCTCTTCCCATAGTTATGACTGCTGATCTCCGCTTAAATGAACCGCGTTATACTTCTTTGCCCAATATTATGAAAGCAAAAAAGAAAAGCATTGAAAAAAAGGCTCTTGCTGACCTTGGCATAAATACACAATCACGCTTAACAATCCTGAATGTTGAAGAACCCAAACCCCGTCAGTCTGGTATTAAAGTGGCAAATGTAGCAGAGCTGGTCGATGCACTAAAACAAACAAATCGCATTTAATATTCAATAACTGAGATCAAAAACAACACTGTGTAAAAAGGCAAAAATTTATGGCAATTCTTTTATTAGCCGAACCTCATACAGAAGAAACTGCAAAAGCGCTTACTGCTGCTCGCGCATTCAGCAATGATATCGATATTTTAGTTTGTGGAACAAAGGTTCAAGAACTTGCCGAAAATACTGCCAAACTCACCGGTGTGCGACAAATTCTTGTTGCCGAAGCAGACTATTTAGCACATCAACTTGCCGAACCTATGGCAAATACAATTATCAAGTTAGCGAATGATTATGATGTAATCATGGCTGCCTCTACCTGCACTGGCAAAAATGTCATGCCGCGCGTAGCTGCTCTTCTTGATGTTATGCAAATTTCCGATATTATTGCTGTTCTTGCACAAGATACCTTCAAACGACCCATTTATGCAGGTAATGCACTTGAAACTGTACGCAGTCATGATCATAAAAAGGTGATCACAGTTCGTACAGCCTCTTTCCCACCAACACCATTCCACAATAACACTGCTCCCCTTAAAACAATAACACCAGCCCTCAATCCCAACCTTTCTACTTTTATCACAGCAAAAACCACCAAAACTGATTGTCCTGATCTTACCTCAGCACGTGTTATCATCGCAGGCGGGCGTGGTCTTGGTTCACAAGAACAATTTATGGCTCTTCTCCTTCCCCTTGCAAACAAATTAAAAGCAGCTTTAGGTGCCAGCCGTGCAGCTGTTGACGCAGGCTATGCCCCTAATGATTGGCAAATTGGACAAACGGGCAAAATTGTTGCCCCTGAGCTTTATATCGCCGTTGGCATTTCCGGAGCAATCCAGCATTTAGCCGGTATAATGGATGCACAAGTTATTGTTGCGATTAATAAAGATGCACAAGCCCCTATCATGCAAATTGCTGATTATACCCTTGTCGGTGATCTTCACCAAATTATTCCAGAATTGGAGAAAGCCTTATAAATCATGAATGCACCTTCGCATCATCAACGTGAAAGCATGGAATTTGACATAGTCATTGTCGGAGCAGGACCAGCAGGGCTTTCTGCCGCAATTCGCCTAAAACAGATTAACCCCAAACTTTCTATCACAATCGTTGAAAAAGGTGCTGAAGTTGGCGCACATATTCTCTCTGGTGCAGTTGTTGACCCCATTGGTATTGATACACTCTTACCAGAATGGAGAAACGAACCAGATCATCCCTTCAAAACACCTGTTACCAATGATCAGTTTTTTTTTCTAAAGCCCAAAGGTGCCAAACTCTTTCCTAATACTTTTCGACCCCCAATTTTATCAAATGATGGATGCTATATCGTTTCACTTGGGAGTGTTTGCCGTTGGCTCAGCCAAAAAGCCGAAGCGCTTGGTGTTGAAATTTATCCTGGTTTTGCCGTATCAAACACAATCGAGAACGACCACGGAGCGATCATTGGTGTTCTCACAGCCGATATGGGACTTAACAAAGATGGAACACCTGGAAAAAATTATATGCCTGGTATGGCTTTATTGGCAAAATACACTCTGATTGCGGAAGGAGCACGTGGCTCCCTTGCAAAACAGCTGATACAAAAATTCGATCTTAGCAAAAACCGTGAACCACAAAAATTTGCTCTTGGTCTCAAAGAGCTTTGGGAAGTTGAACCCCAAAAACACCAATGTGGTTTAGTTCAACATTTTACCGGTTGGCCTTTAGACAATGAAACCAGTGGCGGTGGTTTTCTTTATCACCAAGAAAACAATTTAATTTCTGCTGGTTTTGTTGTGCATTTAGATTATAAAAATCCTTATCTTTCTCCCTTCGAAGAATTTCAACGTTTTAAAACACATCCCAAACTCTATGAAATCTTCAAAGGTGCAAAACGCCTTTGCTATGGTGCACGCGTCATAAGCGAAGGCGGTTGGCAATCTGTACCCAAACTGTCTTTTCCAGGCGGAGCATTGATAGGCTGTTCTGCTGGTTTTGTTAATGTCCCTCGTATCAAAGGATCACATAATGCCATCTTATCTGGCATATTAGCCGCTGATAAAATCGCAACCGCTCTCGCACAAGGTCGCACCCATGATGAAGTCACAGAAATCGAAGAACACTGGCGCAAAAGCGCCATTGGCAAAGATCTTTATCAAGTGCGCAATGTTAAACCTCTTTGGACAAAATATGGCACAAAATATGGGATCAAGCTTGCCGGCTTTGATATGTGGTGGCAACAATTGTTTGGATTTTCCTTCTTTAAAACACTCCCCCATGGAAAAGTAGATTACGAATGCCTTGAACCAGCAGAAAAATTTCAACCCATCATTTATCCAAAACCAGATGGTGTTGTAACTTTTGATCGCCTCTCCAGTGTCGCGCTTTCCAATACGCACCATGAAGAAAACCAACCTTGCCATTTAAAAATAACCTCATTAGAAAAACAGAAAGACTCTGAATATGCTATCTATGGAGGACCTTCTACCCGCTATTGCCCTGCCGCTGTTTACGAGTGGCTAGAGCATAATGATCACGAGACTTATGTTATCAATGCTTCAAACTGCATACATTGTAAAACTTGCGACATCAAAGACCCTAACCAAAATATCAATTGGACCTGTCCACAAGGCAATGAGGGACCACTTTATCTCAATATGTAATCATGATTCATTCTCATAAAATGAGAACTTATAAAACAGATGCAATAAGAGCACCTCCGCTCGAATCAAAATCTCATCCTATATCTTTAATACACTTGTTTTTTCACCAAATGAAATTTCTTATTAACTCCCATATCAAAACACTTTTGACAGCAGATCATTTTTTTCATCAACAAAACAATGATACTTTAAGAGAATTCGAAAGAAAAAATGAATTACCGTTATAAATAAACTTATGACTGTAGAAGAACTCTGACTATCGATTCGCTTACGCTTAAAAAGAGAGAGCAGACAATTTTATAGATTTGTGTCCATCTCATAACAAACATACCGTCTCGCTCTTATAAGATCAGAAAGGAAATATTGATCAACTCTTTTTCGGAGCATTCATTTTTTGTAATGTTGTTTCAAGAGCCATGGTTAAAGCACGCTTTCCGCCTTGATAAGAAAAATAATTTGACAAAAACTCATTTGTCCCCCCCTTCGTTGAAAACTCTTTCTCAAGCAGTGCAAAATCGAGAGATACAGAACTCTCAGCCGCTATAATTTCACGCATTTTATCCGTAAGGTTTCCAAACATCATAGCAAGAAAATCTGCCGACTGCTGCTTCTTTAAACCTTGTGTTATAAACCATTGGTGTGCTGTTTCTATAAAATTAAAATAAACCCCCATAAGTGAACCAGCTGTCATGAAAAGATTAAACTGTTCTTCCGTTTCCAACACCAATGTGCCCCCCAAAGCATCAAATAAATTTCGCAAAAATGGATGATCAGGGTAAATTGGCGTCAAATTTTTACATTCTGCCACAAATGGCAATGGAACAGCACGATAAACCTTATGATTAATCCATTCTTCAACTTCTGCTACTTTTGCCATAGCAAGCACGGAAACAACAAGCTGTTCTGGACGAAAACGAAGAGAATGCAAAACTTCTTCGGCAATTTGATTGGGCAGACAAAGAAAAACACAATCACTAACATCCAAGAGTGCCTGATTATTTTCAGCTACTATAACCTTATCATAATTGTGTGAAAGTTGCTCTGCTCTTTGTGCATTACGCGGTGAAATGATAACAGAAGAAACGTCAAATGTGCTTCTCATTAAACCATCAACCATAGAAGCACTGATTTTACCTGTTCCCAAAAAACCAATTTTCATTTCTACTCCTCATACGCACCATTTTAAAAGAATCTCAAGCAACATTTTACCATTTTAACTGACATAAACACCAATTGAGGAAGCAACACAAAGCATAGCCAGAATAATCAAGACCAAATAACCTTTAGGCTTATCAAAAAGAATCGCAAAAGCAGAAAACCAACCAACGATAGCAGCGGCTAATGCAAATAAAAAACCTGGCTTATTCATAAGCACGATATGCATTGCCATTAAACCACCAATAATCAGTGCTCCAAAAACAATTAACAAACCCGTTGCAAACTTTTCATAATCATCCATATTTTACTCCTCATAGCACTTAAATTTTTGCACAGTTTATTTATCCCATGCGCTTCATCAAAAAATATCTCTCATTTACCACGATTAAAATAGCCTAGAAACTCTTATTTATCAGATGTAAAAAATGCCGGAACATGCTGCGGCCAACGCCACGGCAAAACTGCAATCAAATCAAAGCGTACACACAAAAGAGCGCGATCTTTTTGTCGCGCCAACCAAATATCTGCAGCAGCTTCAATACGTCTCTCATTCCCTCGAGAAACCGCTGCCATTGCTTCAGCCAATGTTGGACGTGCCTTGACTTCAACGATTAACACAAGATTTCCTCGCCGCGCAATTAAATCAATTTCACCACATTTTGTTTTAAAACGAATTTCCGCAATGTGAAACCCTTTGAAACGCAACCACCAAGCAGCCCATTTTTCTGCACGAATACCGCGATAAAAAGATTTTTGCCGGCGCTCTTTTTGTATAGATTTATGCATTCTTTAAAACATTTAATCGTTGAAAAAGTTCTTGTTTTTTTAAACCTGTCTTTTTTGCTACCAAAGCTGCTGCCTGAGCAGCGGAATGTGTCCCAGCCAATTTTAATAACATATCATCCACGTCTTGATCGCTTATCACGTCTAAAGGGGTAAGTGTTTGCCCAACAAGCACAACAATTTCCCCCCGAATATGCTCCTGTTTTTCGTAATTTCCCAACAAATTCCCTAAATTGGAAATATCCACTGTTTCAAATTTTTTTGTTAATTCACGACAGATTGCCGCAGGACAATCTGCCGAAAAAAAAGAGACCATATCCTGTAAAGAATCAACAAGACGATGGGGTGATTCATAAAAAACCAATGTTGCCGGAATAGTTTTTAATTGTTCCAATCGCTTTTGACGCTGTATTTTGCGCGCACTTAAAAAACCAGCAAAGAAAAAACTATCTGTAGGAAGCCCTGTTGCAATGAGAGCCGCTAAAAGAGCTGATGCGCCAGGAATTGGTACAATTTTATAACCGGCTTTACGCACTTCTTTTACCAAACGAAATCCCGGATCAGAAATCAGCGGTGTTCCAGCATCAGATATAAGTGCCACACTTTTATTTTCTGCTAAAGCCGCTAATAACTTTGGTCCTGCCTTTTTTGCATTATATTCATGATAAAGAACAGTTTTTCTCTCAATACCATAGCGTTCTAACAAAATACGTGTTACCCGTGTATCCTCACAGGCCAAAATATCAACTCCTGCCAGCACTTGCAAAGCACGAAGAGTAATATCAGCAAGATTTCCAATAGGCGTTGCCACAAGATAAAGTGCTGGTTCTATGATAGGTGCAGAATAAGCATGCCCACCTATAAAATATGCTTTCTCACCCATGCATTTCTTTCATAATCAAAGGCTCCCTTTACACAAAATCCAAGCGAAAACTTTTCTCTATAATCATCAGTCATTTTTGCCCAAATTTCTTTTCCAGAGAAAAAATCAACAATTCCAATAACCACACCCGTGCCACGATAAGATGACATACGCAAACCATCTCTGCTTTATTTTAAGCATCATAACATCTTTTTTAATCATAACTATCTCTTCCCACTTAACAAATGACCAGCTCTATCCGTCATATCACGCCCTATAACATTCTATAAAGCTTCCCTAGAAAAAACAAAACACAGTTTGTTCGTTCCTCTTTGTAGAGCAAAATTTTTCAAGGTATTTCCACAACCTACTTTTTCCAAACTACCTTATTTACTGATATAAATATCCTCCAGCAAATATAAATAGCTCTTCTCACTACCGCAAAAAACAACTTTTATCATTATCAAAAAGCACACAAGCATTTTTAAAATTCTCACATTTTGTAAGATTCTCTGAAATCTTTACAACACTATAATGAATATCCTTAATCCTGTAGATAAAAAGACTTCTTACAGCCAAATGAAGCGCCTTGTTATGTTGTAAACAATCTTAAAAGATAGCGATCTTTTCCCTAAGTAGCTGCTTTAAAACCATCTTTTATAAGGCTTTTTATAATCTATACAGTTTTTCCTAAACGCTTGCTATTTCACCATCTTTTTCTTTGACGAAAACTTTACATCCCATCCCAAAATGAGAAGGTTTGCACAGGAAAATCATCAACAAGATAGCTTTTTATTTTGTTCAGCATTGTTTTGTAATAAATTTAAAAAAATTTGTTTTTTATTTTCTCCACAATCACACGATAAAGTTCAGCGTATTCTCCATCAGGTTGAGTAACAAAAATTGGCACTCCATCATCTGAAGATAATCGTAAAGCTGCATCAAGCGGCATTTCTGCTAAGAACGGAACCCCTCGGCGTTTTGCTTCTGCACATGCTCCACCATAACCAAAAATATCGTAGCGTTTGCCTGTATCAGGAGCAATAAAATAACTCATATTCTCAATGAATCCTAAAATGGCAACATCGACTTTCATGAACATTTCTATTGCTTTACGCGCATCAACCAAAGCAAGATCCTGCGGAGTAGAAACAATCAATGCACCCGTCAACTGTACTTGCTGAGCAAGGGTCAATTGTGCATCCCCTGTCCCTGGGGGCATATCAACCACTAAAACATCCAACGGATTCCATAAAACATCTCTGAGCAATTGTGCCACAGCTGCCATCACCATGGGACCACGCCATACCACCGGCTTTTCTTCTTCAACCAAAAATCCCATCGACATCAATTTAAGACCAAATTTTTCAAGAGGTTGAATCTTTTTGCCATCAATGAATTGTGGTTTTTGATTAATCAGTCCTGTTAAACGCGGCAAAGATGGACCATAAATATCTGCATCCATCACCCCTGTTTTAAAACCAGCATCTTGTAAAGCTAAAGCGATATTGATCGCCATTGTGGATTTACCAACCCCTCCCTTCCCAGAAGCCACAGCAATCACATGCCGTACACCTTCTATCGACATTTTTACAGGCAATCCAATTCTGCGTTTTGACGCAGAAAAAGCCGTATTTCTATGCATCTGAGAAGGAAGCTTCGTTTTTTTTTCTGCCGTAAGCGTAACAACAGCAGATTCAACACCATCGATAGCACATACCGCTTCTTCAACAGTACGGCGCAAGAATTCCCATTCTTGCGCACGTCCATCGGGAACAGTAATGGAAAAGAAAACTTTTCCATGAGCAATGAATATTTCTGAAAGAAGCCCCAATGATACAATATCGCTTTCAGAATCTGGCGCTTTAACTTTATATAATGCATTGCGAATAGTTTCACTTGTAATAGGATTCATGCTCTTTCCTCTCTATACAAAGGCCAGAAAATATAGCAATAAAGCTTCAAAACACTTCCACATAATCACCGGAAATTTCGCACTTTGTTAAAAAGCGACATTTTCAAAGTCTAAATGTTTATAGCTTATCTTTTTTAAAACATGAAACCAACTCAAATAAAAAACGCACGCATATAAAATCTTTTATAAAACATTGTTAAACAGATTTTTTCTATAATCACATCCACAATTTTTTACCAAGACCGTTAAAAGCTAAAATTAAACAAATTTCTTATAAAGCAAGTACACTTTACGACAATCATACAACAACAAATTATGATTCTGTTCCTCGCCTTGAATTCCTTCGAGTCTTCACTTGTGCTATCATTTAAGAAATAATGGTAAATTGAATCATGATAACCAATAATTATTTTCTTTAAACTTTCAAAGCATTACGAATAAAATACACATTCCCCTTAGAGTTTTGAGATTTTTTTTACAAAGAGAGAAAATAATCTACGATTGACTTTTTTTATGTTTTTCCTTATGGGTTAGCATTCGTATAAGAGGATAAGACTGTTCATCTAGTGCATGATTGCCATAGAATTTAAGAAGGGCCGCACTCCGCGGTATTGAAATAAATGAAACGTACTTACCAACCATCTAAACTTGTTCGTAAACGCCGTCATGGATTTCGTGCACGTATGGCAACAGCTGGTGGCCGTAAAGTGATCGCGGCAAGGCGTGCTCGTGGCCGTAAGCGTTTATCCGCTTAACCATTTAAATCTTTACAACAGTTGAATATTTTTCGTCATCTCACCGTTGTGAATTTTTTTTGTGAACTTCTGATGCCTGTAAAACAGGTATTTAGTGAAATTGCGAAACGTTTTTATGAAGAGAAAACATCCATGCCGCATCCGCAAGAGGGCAGATTTTTTAGCTGCACGCACAGGAGAAAAGCGACATGGTCCGTTATTTTTGCTTGAAATGAAATCTCGTGAACAAACAGCAACAATGAAGACTCCTTCCGTTGCACGTGTGGGATTTACAGTTACACGTAAAAATGGCAATGCTGTCAAACGCAATCGTATTAAAAGACGTTTGCGTGAAGCAGTAAGGATTGCTTTAACAGACAACATGGAAGCAGGAACAGATTATGTTATTATCGCGCATCCTGATGTGCTCCATGTATCTTTCACATCTTTGATCAATGAATTAAATAGACGAATAAAACCAAAAACAACACATCAGAAACGGCAACAGGGGTGTACGAATGGAATATAACCGCAATTTCTTTATCGCCATTGGATTGTCTTTCATAGTGCTTTTTGCGTGGCAATTCCTTCACGTTGCGCCCAAACAAGCTGAATTACAAAAGCAACAAGCCATTGCACAGCAATTGTCAAACCAACAACCAGCGCTTTCCACCTCTACTACAAATTTTTCTGATACAATGCCAGTACAGGAATCAACACCGATCATTGATCACAAAATGACTCCTGAAATGCGTAATGCCGCGTTGGCGAAAACAAACCGTATTGCCATTAAAAGCAATGAACTTGAAGGCTCCATTAATCTTGTTGGCGCCCAGTTTGATGATCTTCTTCTCAAAAAATATCGCCTAACAGTCGATAAGAAATCACCAGAAATCGCTTTACTCAATCCCAAAGGTTTTACAACAACCTACCTTGCTGAATTTGGTTTTACCAGTTCATCATTGTCAGCAGATGCCTTACCACAATCCGATACACAATGGCAAATAGAAGGAGACAATACGACTCTGACGCCTTCCACGCCGGTTACCTTGATCTATAATAATGGACAAGGACAAATCTTTCGCCGTATTCTTTCCGTTGATGATCACTATATGTTTACTATTGAGGATTCTATCAGTAATGAAGGTGATAAACCGATATATCTCTCATCCTATGCACGTGTTGCCCGTGCAGCCCCACCAGAACATACCAATGCAACCTATTTGCTTCATGAAGGCATGATAGCTATCGCAGGTGATACACTTCAAACTGAAAAATACAAAACCTTAGTTGAACTTGAACCAAATCCTCATAATGGTCAAAAAAGTGTGACTTTTTCTAAAGTAACTGGAGGTTGGATTGGTATTACTGACAAATATTGGGCTGTAGCAGTTATTCCCCCCCAGGATACAGAATATACAAGCCGCTTTATTTACTTTGATCGCTTGCAAACACATTATCAGTCTGACTTATTAGGATCACTTTTAACGATTGCACCCAATGAAACAAAGAGCGTTACAAACCGTTTTTTTGCTGGTGCAAAACAAGTTGAAATCATTAATCATTATCAAAATGACCTAAAAATTAACAAATTTGCTCTTTTGATCGATTGGGGTTGGTTTGATTTTATCACCAAGCCGATGTTTTCTCTCATTGATATTCTTTACAAGCAAACAGGCAATTTCGGTATCGCCATTCTTCTTGTGACAGTGCTCTTGAAAACACTTCTTTTCCCGCTAGCAAATAAATCTTACAAATCTATGGCGCGTATGAAACTTATCCAACCAATGTTACTGGAAATAAAAGAAAAATACCCAGATGACCGAAATAAACAACAGCAAGCAATCATCGAACTGTATAAAACGGAGAAAATTAATCCTCTTGCCGGCTGTTGGCCCATGTTGGTTCAATTTCCAATTTTCTTTGCTCTTTATAAAGTTCTCTACATTACTATTGAAATGCGACATGCGCCTTTCTTCGGCTGGATTAAAGATTTAGCAGCACCTGATCCAACTTCTATTTTAAACCTGTTTGGCTTCTTGCCCTATACAACCCCAACATTCCTTATGATTGGTGCATGGCCTTTGATTATGGGAATAACAATGTTTTTACAAATGCGTATGAATCCATCCCCTCAAGACCAAACACAAGCGATGATCTTTGCGTGGATGCCAGTTATCTTTACTTTTATGCTTGCGTCCTTCCCTGTTGGTCTTGTTATCTATTGGGCATGGAACAACATATTGTCAATAATCCAACAAGCGATCATTATGAAACGTCAAGGGGCAAAAATTGAGCTTTTCGATAATCTTAAAGCTATATGGAGAAAACCCTAAAAAAAAGAAGTACATGAATGACAAGAGATTTTTCCCTTTTTGGAATTTTTTCTCGCAATTGGATTTTTATTCGTGGTGTGCCAGAAATACGCTTTCTTCCACCCGAAGGTCCACCAGAAATTGCCTTTGCAGGACGTTCTAATGTTGGGAAATCGTCTTTAATCAACGCGCTCGTCCAACAAAAAAGTTTGGCACGCACCTCAAACACACCAGGACGCACACAAGAACTTAATTACTTTGTGCCTGATGGTTTTAGTGGACAACAAGGAGATCTTCCTCCTCTCGCACTAGTAGATATGCCAGGTTATGGTTTCGCTGAGGCTCCTAAAAATCTGGTTGATACATGGACAAATTTGATTTTTAGCTATTTACGAGGTCGTACAACACTAAAACGTGTTTATGTGTTGATTGATTCACGTCATGGAATCAAAAAGAATGATGCTAATGTTCTTGATCTCCTTGATAAAGCTGCTGTTTCTTATCAGATTGTTTTTACTAAAAGTGATAAAATAAAATCAAATGACCTTGAAAAATTAATCGTAGCCACAAAAACAAAACTTCTCAAACGTCCAGCAGTTTACCCTAAACTTCTTGTAACATCTTCAGAAAAAGCGTTTGGTTTGGAAGAATTACGTGCCACTATTTTACAAACAATCGCAAGTTAGAACATCTTTTTGTTTTTAAGAATTTATTAAGTATAATTGCGAGCTTCTGCTAATAATCTTGTACTTATAGTAAAGCATCTTTATAAAATTCTATTACTTGAAAGAATTCTCATCAACTCTATTTGATAACCTAGATTATGCTTACACTGTTCCACTCTCCTCTCTCTTCTGCCTCTCGCTTTATACGCCTTATTCTTGGAGAATATGGTATAGCTACTCAACTAATTGAAGAGCATGAATGGGCTAGAAGGCATGAGTTTCTTGCACTCAATCCAGCAGGACAAGTGCCCGTTCTTCTTGATGAACATGAAGTTCCATTATCAGGAGCCCTTGTTATCTATGAATATTTAGATGAAACACATGGAAGTTTACGACAAGAAAATAAATTCTTTCCGGAAAATCCCTTCGGTCGTGCTGAAGTGCGCCGTCTCAATGACTGGTTTTTAAATAAACTTGAAACTGAAGCTACACGCCATATTGTACGGGAACGAATCGATAAACGTGAAATGCCGCTAGCCATTGGCGGTGGTGCTCCCAATTCACAAATTTTACGCAATGCGCGCGCCAATATTCCATCCCATATGAACTATCTCAATTGGCTCTGTGCATCTCGCGACTGGTTAGTCAGCTCTGAACTCTCTTATGCAGATCTCGCAGCAGCAGCAGCTGTTTCTGTCCTTGATTTTCTAGGAGAAATTGACTGGGAACCAACACCTGCAGCCAAAGACTGGTATATGCGAATTAAATCGCGCCCCTCTTTCCGCTCTCTTTTAACAGATCGCGTCCGAGGCATTATAGCAAGTCCACATTATACGGATCTTGATTTTTAGCATCTCTGCTGAACAAAAATGAAAGTAATATTTTATATTAAAAAAGATGTAGCTTTATACCTAAATCCTATACGCTTTATCAACAAACAATCTTTTCACAGAGCTAAAGGAAAAGAACCGTTGGAAAGAGATCAAGAATTTGCCTATAAAAGGTAAAGTATTATAAGGAGAGAAATATGCGCCTTACAGTTGTTGGTGCCAATGGAAGAATGGGACGCGAACTCATTGCAACGATCCAGCAAAGAAAAGATGTAGAACTTTGTGCTGTACTTGTTCGTAAAGGATCCCCTTTTGTCTATAAAGATGCCAGTATATTGATTGGTTCAGATGTTTTGGGTATTCACATCACTGATGATCCTGAAAGTGCCTTTTTAAACACAGAAGGTATTTTAGATTTTTCTCACCCACAGGCCAGTCTTCTTTATGCCAGTTATGCTGCTCAAAAAGGTCTTGTACATATTATTGGTACAACAGGGTTTAACAAAACAGAAGAAGCGCAAATTGCAAATTTTGCCAAAGATACAACTATTGTCAAATCTGGAAATATGAGCCTTGGAGTCAATCTGTTAGCAAACCTTGTCAAAAAAGCAGCCAAAGCATTAGAATCGGATGATTTTGATATTGAAATTTATGAAATGCATCACGCCAACAAAGTTGACGCCCCTTCTGGAACAGCTCTTCTTCTCGGACAAGCCGCAGCCGAAGGTCGCAACATTATACTTAAAAATACGAGTATTAATGAGCGCAACGGCCATACAGGCAAACGCAAAAAAGGAACCATTGGCTTTGCCTATTCACGGGGTGGAACAGTTGTTGGCGAGCATAGTGTTATTTTTGCTGGACAAAATGAGCGCATTATTCTCTCACATGCAGCACAAGAACGCTCTATTTTTGCCAATGGAGCATTAAAAGCAGCTTTATGGGCAAAAAATCAGGAAAATGGTCTTTATTCAATGCTAGATGTTTTAGGATTGAATGATGATTTTAAACAATCAATGTAACGCAGGAAACGTATAATGGGACGCACACTTGTATTGATCCGTCATGGACAAAGTGAATGGAATCTCAAAAACCTTTTTACCGGCTGGAAAGACCCAGATTTGACAGAAAAAGGCTTCACAGAAGCAATTGCGGCAGGAAAAAAACTGAAAGAGACTGGTTTAAAATTTGATGTCGCTTATACATCTGCCCTACAACGAGCACAAAAAACAGCGCGGCACATCTTGGAACAAATGGAACAAGCAGATTTAGAATTGATAAAAAACCCTGCATTAAATGAACGTAATTATGGTGATCTGTCTGGTCTAAATAAAGATGAAGTACGCCAACAATGGGGAGAAGAACAAGTGCAAATGTGGCGTCGCTCCTATACGATTGCCCCTCCGAATGGAGAAAGCTTACGCGATACTTGTGCACGCGTTTTGCCCTATTATCTTTACCATATCCAACCCCATATTTTGCGTTCTCAAACTGTTTTAGTAGCAGCACACGGCAACTCTCTTCGTGCTCTTATGATGGCACTTGAAGGACTTAACAGTGAGGAAATTGTTTCCCAAGAATTAGCAACAGCGATTCCTATAATTTATACATTGAATTCCGATTCAACAATTTCCTCAAAGACTGTCATCACACCTTAAATTCTTGAAAGCGTCGTCTTCCGATTCAACCAAAGAGTATAATCCAAATGCTGCCTGCTCAGAAATGAACAATTTTGCTCTCAATATTTCATTTGTTATTTCATACTTGATCGATACAAAGGAAAATCAGGTATCAACAACATTAACATTTATGATATGCATTGCTATACATAGAGGTAGCATCCACTCCCCGTAAAAGACAATGTTTGCAGCACTAAGGATAATTTTATTGACAGAGCAGCTTCGCAAGCTTAGATGAATTTTAAGCCCAGATGGCGGAATTGGTAGACGCGCAGGTTTCAGGTACCTGTGCCGCAAGGCGTGGAGGTTCGAGTCCTCTTTTGGGCACCATATGCTTTTATTTCTTATTTAACTTACTGATTTTATCTATGTTTTAAGAGGTAGGGGAAGCCCGAATAAACGTAAGGGAATAGGATTTTGCAATATGCTCTCAATTATTGCAAATCATGATTTATTTTCGAAGTGCTTTTTTGCTGTGCTCTCGCTCTTGGCGAGCCACTATTTAGATATGAAAAATCAATAACGAACATCAAAGACAACGAATTCTCTTCAACTTCATGAAGCATGATATCATCTTCACACCGTAATTTGCAAAAGATGCACTAAAACATACGCAATTTACCAACCAAGGCAATGCCTCCTCATGACCACAATTTCTTTTCTCTCTATTTTCTGATTTTTAAAATGCAACAAAATATGCTTACGCTCGATTGCAAAAATAATTCCATTATAAAATAAATATAAAAGGTAACATTACAAATGTTTTTACATGTATAAATTAAATTTTATTTAAATAAATTTAAAAATATTATCATTGTTAAGTAAGTAATAAATATAATATTTAATATCTATATTTTAAAATTACTTTTTTCATGTCTCAATGAGAAATAGTCAAAACATAAAAACTAAGGAAAAACATAGGCTATATAGCTTTAAAATGTTAAAAAGTATCCCTTTCCTTGATATCATTCTAGGTAAAATTGATTTGCACAATGGAGAGACTCGTGAAACAGCAATATTTTTGGGAAAAATGCATCCATTTGCTTACCCATAGTAATAATGTGATTTACTATCAGTTCAAAATATTTTTTTATCAACAACAGCGAAATTTGAGAGAATATGCGCCAATGATGCTGTTAAGATTTGGAGTTAGTTATGGCAAACTGTCTTCCACTGATCATTGTGTGAGGATATGAAGCAGCCAACTTTTCACAGAAACACGTTCTCTAAAAAAGAATCCTCACTATAAGGTCTAAGGATCACCACAATGAACAGACCACGTACCCTTGCTCTCACCTATGGCCTATAATGCAGTACGGATGCTCATTGGTGTTTACCATGCGATTTTTTTTAATGTCTATGGGGGTTAATCTGGCGTAATTGGCTATGCTTCAAGTGGCTTTTCCCTAACCATTCTGCTTCTTGATTTTCGCTGTGCTGTTTTTTCAGACAAATATCGACGTAAATATTCGGTGATGACAGGGGTTATTATGACGGGCGCATTTTATCTTCTATGCCTTCAAGCTCCCAATATGGCGATTCTTTATCATTGCACAATCCTGTATGCTGGGGGAATTTGTCTCATTGCAAGTGCCATTGACGGATGGATTTATCACTCACTGAGCAATAAACGAGATCACTTTTCGCAGTATGCTCATCTCACTCACCAAGTAAATTCTTTCAGGAGCATTATCAGCGGCATCATAGGAATTGGCACAATATATTACTCTGGGCAATATTTCATGAGATATATCATCTCATGTCTGATGATGAGTGTCATTTTTTTAATATTCTTGATTGTTCCTGAAGAAAAAAAGACTGTGATTGAAAAACACAAAACAACAACGATTCTCGAAAATGCTAAAGAAACGTTGTGGATCTTTCAAAATACCGTGGGAGGAGCATGGTTTATTTTTCTCATGTGCCTTTTTAGTGCTGGGATTCAGATTATTTATCATTTCTGGCAACCCATAATACTCTCAACAAGCAAAATCGATCATCTCAACAATACGCAGATGCTCACACTTATGTGCTGCCATATAGGGGCTTTTTCAACACAATATTTTTCAAATTTACTGATGTCTCAATATCATGTCCTAGAGAATAAATATAGAAATTCTGTAAAGTATTTTTCGTTCTTCTCTGCCCTGATGTGCGTAGCGCTTTATTTTTCAGTTCATAGCAATCAAACCGCTATAGCAATCATCACATTTTCATTAATCCACGGATTTATTTGTACCGTACCAATCTGTGCAAAGAGTTTGTTTTTCTCAGAGCTCGATCAAAATCAAACTCAGCATATTTCCGGTGTTATTGGCGCTGTATCTTTTTGTGGACGAATATTTTCAATCACAGTATTGAGCATCATTTATTTTCTGCCTACAAAAATCTCACCATCTTATTATCTTATCTTGCCAACAATCACTTTTTTCATGTGTGGTTTGGTTATTATGAGATGAAAGACACTCTCTGGCAGATCTCTTTTAAAAGAAAACCATACAATTATCACTTCTAATGATGACTCTTAAATAGAGCCGGCACTTCTTAAATTACCGGCACATCAAAAAGATTAAGAAGATTCGGGATAGATAGAAAAATAAGTTAAAGGAATAAAAGAGCAAAAAAATCCCCTCCCCTTTTTTATATAAGCCATTGATTTTATTGAAAATGGCGGAGAGGAAGAGATTCGAACTCTCGAGAGCCTTTTGAGCCCTACTCCCTTAGCAGGGGAGCGCCTTCGACCACTCGGCCACCTCTCCAAGAAGGTGCATAAATGGTATCAACAGAAAGTTCAAGACATTTTCGATTTTTTTTAAAAATATCGAAAGTTTTTCTTTTATTAATTATAGAAAATAAAAAGTAAACAAAAGGCATATGTGCTTTTTTTACCACATTGCCATGAATAGTACATCAATATCTTACAAAAAGTTAATTTCATATTTGTATATTGAAAAAAGATCAGTATAGCTAAGAACTATAAGTATAGCGTATTTTTCTCTACCTTTTATGAGTGAAGAAAATAATATTCCCTAACGAGGATAAAACGACCTTTCATTGGAGATTCATTATGAATATTAAGTCCCTCTTTTTAAGCTCTACAGCAGCTTTTTTAGCAGTTTCTGGAGCACATGCAGCTTCAACAGTTATTGCAGAACCAGAGCCTGTAGAATATGTTCGCGTTTGCGATGCATATGGTAAAGGATATTTCTACATTCCTGGAACAGAAACCTGTATGCGTTTGTCAGGAAATGTCCGCGCTGATTTTCTAGGTGGTGATAACATTGATGCAACAACAAATGCAGAATTAGCACAGAAAAACAAAACCTACAGCGCATCATCGCGATTAACTCTTGTTTTTCAAGCTGCTTCTGAAACGGAAATGGGAACCCTTCGCTCATATGCACGAATCTTCTCAAGTTGGGATAATGGTGCAAACAAAAATGGTGCAACGCTCGCAGCTGCTTACATTGAACTTGGTGGTTTCCGCGTAGGTCTTGATGACACCATTTTCAATACCTGGACCGGTGGCTATGGTAATGTTCTCAATGATGACACTATAGCGCCAGCGGGCACAACACGGACCAATTTTATTTCTTACACTTTTAGTGGAGACAGTGGCTTTTCTGCCATTATTGGAGCTGAAGTAGGCAATGCTTCATTCAAACCAAATAGTCCATACTACTACATCAATAAAGATGACAAAATTGCTCCCGTTCCCGATGCTAATCTTCCACCAAGCAAAAGTATAAAGAACTACACTCCTAATCTGGTTTTGGGAATCAAATTTATGCAAAAATGGGGAGGTTTTTCCGCAGTTGCAGCTTATGATTCTTACTACAAAAAATGGGCTGGTAAGGTCCGTGCAGATTTCAATGTCAATGATCGTTTCAATCTATGGGTAATGGCTGGCTATAAAAACAGCGTTGATTACTACTCAGCAGATGAAAATAATGCGCTATCGAGACAAAACACAACGATCTACGCAAACTGGGAAGGAAAATGGGCTGCTTGGGCTGGTGCAACTTATAAACTGACTCCAAAAGCAAATTTAAACGCTCAAGTTTCTTATAGTGCGGGAAAAACCTTTGCAACCTCTGTGAATATTGCTTATACATTGGTTCCAGGTTTTGTGATTACACCTGAGCTCACTTACGTTTCTTGGAATGATGATCGCACTTTTAAAAGCGTAGACAATACGACAACCTATACCCATGCTCTCAATAAGAAAAATGCTTTTCAGGGTATGATCCGCTTACAGCGTTCATTCTAATTTTCTTAAACACTGCTTTTAAAAGCTGGCAACTTATGTTGTCAGCTTTTATTTTTTAGCTATCTGTAATAATTATGACACTTTCTTATGATATTGCTGCAAAACTACTTACCGTTATAAAAGTATTCCAAACAAATAAATCATAAGAGTGCTGATCAGCACCTCCATAATTTTTGCATATGAATTCAAATGATCTCTTGTCTTTCGGAAAAAAGATCCCTATCCCTCACCTCTCGTCACAAAGCTGGGATTGTTCGATAAGTTTTTAACCACTTTAGTGTTTTTTCATAAGTATATCGGAAAAATTTAATCCCGTATATTCCACCAAACTTTATGCATCTTATGATGAAATCATATGAAACACTGATAAGAATGATAAGTAAATATTCTCATCCAGATTTTTTAAGAGTTTCTTCTAAAAAAAACACTGAAGATAAATAAATCAATAAATAGAGAGCCAAAATGTAAACTAATGACACAAAGCCAAACAGATTGACCATATACGCACTGATGTAAAAAAACACCAATAGGCTAAATCTTGCAACAGTTTACAAGAAAGATTCGTATGTGACTCTGAGCTTATCACTTATACACTCATGCAGAACAACTTCCACACGAAGATAAGTATATTTAATAAGATAAAAAATCATACAGACTAAAATAACAGCAATTTCTTTTCTTGGCTCAAAGAAAACAACGGTGAAAATCATAGAAGCTGAAAGAAACAGCAGTAAAATAAAATTCATCCCCTCATGTAATTTTGTAAACAAAAAGCTATCCAATAGCTGCGAAAGCAATATAAGAGAAAAGATCACCCCAAGTTGAAAATATGTTACATTGATACTATAGTCTTTGAAGATCCACTGCCAATACTGTGAAAATATATTGAAAAAAATAACTGAAAGATAAAAACAAAGAGAGATATAAGGAACTTTAATAAAAATAGAAAATATCTCTTTTACGTCAGAAATAAAAGAAGGGGCTTTTTTGCTTCTTTTTCTCCTTTTAAGTCATCTAAAAAAACAAGCCAAAGAGTGTTGTCATCATCATTAAAAATGCAGAGATATACTATATATATTGGCTAGAATAATCAGCAAAATATGCCCCTATCAAACTAAATACAAACGTGCTAATGTAATTATATTGAGAGCTAGAACCAAGCACTTTTTTAGTAGATGTAAGTTTTGTTTTTGCATATTGAACAAGTAAAGCGTTATAGGCACCAGCAATCAATGTAAGTGACAATGCATTAAAAAGTTCTGCCAACAAAAAACCGTAAAAGCTTGTAGAAACGCCCATGAGAAACAGCCACGTAGCTGAAAAAGCTGCCGCCAAAATAATAGATATTTTATAACTTTTTCTATCAGCAAAATATCCAAGAGGAATATCTGTAACCATCATAACAAACGCTTGAAATGACTTAATGATACCTATATCGATAAGCGTTAAGCCTTTTTCCAGCATATAGAAAACAATAACGGCACCTGTTAAAATCCTTATACCATGAAATAAAAATCCAAATGCTAATACACTTGTCACTTCCCCCCCCAATAATGCAAAAACCGACTAGTATATTATTTTGTATAAAATATAAATATTTATTTTTATGATAAATATGACAATAGCCATCTTATGGGCTCTACCAATTTGATATTCGGAAAAAGCAATAAATAATGTGCCATAAAGGAAGCACTTATCAAAATCCGTTCAATATTTCACTGACTTAAAAAAAGCAAAAAAACCACAACCGCATGATAAGATTTTACAAAACTATTCATAGAGTTTTTCTCAATATGCTTAACAAATACATTGAGATCTTTCATATGTGTCTACTTTACACATAAAAAAAGTAGAGCATACCTCAAGATAATAAGCACCTCACCTACAGAATTAGCGGTAGCTGAACAAGAATATAACAGTATACAGCTTACACTAAAACCAGCTTCATTCACCAAATGAAAAAATCTAAGCTTGAATGATTTGCTGCATATATATCAAGATAACTATCTTCGAAGAGGCAAAATAAACTTAATAAAAAGCACGCACTATTGTCATGATATATTTAAAATTAAACTGCCTTCAATTCATCCGATGAGAAATACTTATCTACCAATGCATAGATAATTGCTGTAGTTTCAAGATCCAAAATCCCATCATAATTTTCTTGGCGAAAATGAAGTTGAAATGCTCGGATCAAATCCTTATATCCAATTTCGCTACATGCACCTGATACATCATATCCATAACATTTCAGCCTAGCCAAGACATCTACTTTGGATGGCAAACTCTCACAAAAAAGCTTTTGATAATAATCTTTTTGTTCCTCATCATACCAAGCCCCTATGCCTGCCAAATAAAGGTCTTTCCAAGGGAAAGCAGCACCTGGATCACTCTTTCTTCCGATAGCAATATCACTATGTCCAACAACTCCGGTAGACATGATATCTGGGTATCTTTGAAGAATATTGAGCGCGAGTTCCTTAACGGCATCAATTTGCACTGGATTGTAAGGAGGGAAAGTAAAATCATGATTATTATAAGTAACGAAATTCACTTTTTCAAACTGCAAAGCTGTACCACTCACATCACTGCCTTCAGTCCATAAGCCAACGTCAGCCCGCAATTCACTTTCATCTTTATGAACCGGATTTAAAACACACACATCTTTTAAAGTCGCTTCAACATAAGTCTGCTCTGAAACATCAGAATGTCCATTCGCTAAATTAACTATTTCAATTCCAATGGATGTATCATTTACGTTACTGCATCCAGCCCATGAACTCACACCTGCATGCCATGCACGTTCATTTTCATCAACAAGATTAAAGATACGCATATCTTTAAACCCTGCCTCAATATAACTATGCTCTGTTGGATCAGGAACAAGATAGTGAGCACTCACTTTTTCTCCTGTAAGAGCTGCAACTGAATCTTTAAAGTCAAGTGAAGTATAATGCATGACAAGAAAACGAACGCGACGATTAAAGCTCTTAATAGAACGATGACTGTTGTAATCAATCTTATACATAGAAATTTTTCCTTTTGGTCTCACTCCCCCTTTCAAACGTCACAACAGAAATACAAAAAATCACCGCTATGGTAACTTTTGAAAATCCTTATGATATACTCTACCTAAAACAACTTTTCTCAAAAACTCTGAAAATGCTTAACCCATAAAGCAAACAAACACAGTAAAAATATTCACCAAAGACTCCCTTATACCTCGTACCAAAAACAATCCTTTCGCTTATGCACTTGAGCAAGATACACAAAGATATTATCGGACAGGAAGTACTTCACCATTACCGAGCAGTGTAAAAACAAGAGAAACTCTTTATGAAATTTTTGTGTCAATTTATTGACGATTAAATTAACGACGTATATCCTTGATTAACTCTTTGCAGACACGATTTTTAAAAAAATATGATTTATATACAAATTGTATAAATATTTATTCCGCTCATGCAGGAGGGCATCGTACCAATATCCCCCAAAAATCTACAGAACAATACCAGCATTTTTCTATAAGATTGTTTGGAATATCTTCCAATGATTGGAGAACAATTTAGCCACCAACCAAGAGTAAAGAAAACTTCTTACAATGAAATGACCTGAAATATCAACCCCACAACCACTTCTCTCCCAAATCATCATGATAATTTTGAAAATATCTTTCAACTCAAAAGCTCATTTTCTTTTCTTCATTTGCAGATAGCTTTTTAACACCAACCAAGCTGCATATTTTTGTAAGACCACCCCTAAAAGTGGTCGCGTAAGGAAAAGAAACACACTCATCACCATAGTCTTTTATCCTCACAGTCATTGTCGCATGTCCAAGACTTTCTTTTGGTTTTCTAATATCTGCAAAGAAGGAGATAAATGCACCTCAACCTCAAGCTGTAGTATATTTTTTCTCTTTTTTCTGCCTCCTGAAAATATTTCAAAAGAGCGGATCACTGGCAAACCAATGAACTTCTGCGTGCATCGCTAATTGTTGACGAGCAGTGGTAATTTCTACACCAACTAAATAGGGACGAAAATGATCTTCAAATTTTCTGATTAAACGCTCTGCCAAAAGCGCTGCTGACTGACCAACCAGTTGCACAAGCACATAAGAGCTTTTCCATAAAAAATGCCGTTCATATGGCTCATTTTCAAGATGGCAATCCACCCCCAATGCACAATGGTACTTTCATCAATTCCAATCAAAGTCCATGCATAGCGAGCACGTGATACAGAAGAATATTTCTTATCACCATGTTCTAAATAATTTTCTAAAAGTGCAAGAGCTTGCATAGACGGACCAGGCAAAACCACAAAGGTACTCTCACCACAGGAGAAGTAAAAACCAAGCGCTGTACCAGTAGGATTATAAAGCACTTTTACTGTTTTCGGAAATAACGCTTGATGTGCATTCTTACTATCCGATGCAATTCCAAGCCGTTCCAATTGAGCTTTTATTGTTTGCCAAACATCTTCATAATAAACCAAAGGCTTACCTACCGCTTTAGCAACCGTATCACGTGTTTTATCATCAGATGTTGGTCCTAATCCTCCACTGATAATAATGAGATCTTCTTGTCCCAAACAAGCAATTACAGTTTCACATATTTGCTGCAATTGATCAGCACAAACAATATGACGTGTGACTTGGATATTTCTCTTTTCCAAATTTTGACTCAAATCTTGCAAATTTGTATTAAAATATTGTCCTGAAAGGAGCTCATCACCAACCGTAATAATTGCTGCCCAACAAATGGAGGCAGGATTGACAAGAGCATTAACAACAGCTTGCACCAATTGACTTGTAGAAGCTAATCCCCCTAAATCATAGGTAATCGTTTTTCCAGCACAAATAACCTGATCAACACTCTCAGACAATTGCCGAGCTGCATCCTGAAAGCCTAAATGATCTAACAGTAAAGCAGTGGTGTAAAGCATGGCAGAAGGATTTGCTTTATTTTGTCCAGCAATGCACGGTGTACTACCATGAATAGACTCAAAATAAGCAATACCGCTTCCCACATTTGCACTAGGTGCAAAGTCCCAATCCTCCCATCACACCAGCAAAAAGATCAGAGAGAATATCACCAAACATGTTTTCAGCAACAATCACACCAAACTGTTCTGGCTTGGTTGCAATCCACAAAGCAACCGCATCAACATTATGAATATCTGCATCTATTTCAGAATAATTTTGAGTAACTTGCTCAAAAATTTCTTGAGCAAATTGACCACTTTCCCGCATAACATTTGGCTTATCCGCGAAAGTCACCCGCCTCAAACCACATTTTTGTGCATAAGAAAAAACATATTCAAACAACCGCTCTAACCCAAAGCGAGTTTGCAAACGTACTTTCCACGCCGCCTCCTCAAGCCCATATTTTTCTAAATTTGGATGTCTAACCATGATGCTGTCTCAGAGGTTATACCTCGAAAATCCAAGTCTGCATACAGACCTTCACTATTCTCTGATAACGCAAAAATGAAAAGGCTTTCTCGGACCGAAGATGTATCTGATAGGGCGTATATTCGCAAACAAACCTAACTTTTGGCGAAGCTGAATAACAGGAGAAACATACAAAGGTTACGCTCTCTCAAATGTAGTGCAAGTTCTTCTAAAGCCGCTTCTTTGCCTTTACTGGTTACAGCACCGAGTAAAATGGCATCACTTTCAGAATTTTTTTCCAAGTCGCTTTAGGGACAGAAGCTCCTTCTTGTTTCCAACATTCCCAACCAATATCACCATAAGTGAATTCAATCGGCAATTTGAATTGCTCTAAGACCGTCAGCACAGCGCATCACAAACTTCTGTTCCCACTCCATCACCAGGTAATACAAGAACTTTTTTTTTCATAACCCACTTATCCATTCATCAATAACTGCATTCGTCATAACAGAATTATCATCCCACAAACGCATCCCTGCACCAGAGATGATTTTATATTCATGATTGATACACTGACTTTTCGTTTGATTGTCTATAGTTGCAAGTTGTGATTTTTCACCAAGTAAAGCTAAAAACTTTCCAGTGTATTTGCTAATCTCATCTCGAGCATCCATTGCCAACAACAACTGAAACCCTCTTGTCATACGTTCAATTGCCATGCTTTTTTGCGCATGAGAAAACTCTAACAAGGCCCTTTTTTTCATAACGCCACGAGGATGCATAAAAGCGTTAAGTGTTTCCAACGCACTTGACAAATCTTTATTTTTCAAAAAATGAAGAATATATCCAAGACGTCGTTGCAAAGACTTATCTGGATAGCCTGGTGCATTTACGGCAAGCACTGCTTGTACATTTGCAAGTCGCACCGATAATATTTGCGCTAACGTTCCAGCCATAGAAAATCCTACAAGCACTGAAGGCTCTTTAAAATATTTCTCAAGTTTCTCCGTAATAAAAGGTAAAATTTCTATGGCAGAGTTATTGAAAAAAGCAGAATTACAAGGAAAAAGAGAAAGTGTATCAAATAGAGTAATTTTGCATCCTTTTGCCAAACAGAGCTTTGTAAAAGGAGAACAAAAAACACCATGATCCCAAATAGGCATCATAGGAGAAAGGATGACAACACGAAGGCTCATTATCTATACTCAATAGCCCTTTGTTTTAAAAAATAAAATATAGCGGGAACTTTGCCACTGATAATAACTGTTAAAATACAAACCTATTGAAACACTACCCCGCATAAGTCCCCCCCCCATAATAAGTGCTTGTAACAGCCACTTTAAACCAAGCTATAACAAATTTTAACGATGCTCAAGGCAAGCAGTTTCATGAAAGTTCCACGGTATACTCACTTCTACTCAATCCGCAAAACAATAAAATATTGAGGCACGATACACTGTTTATTTTTATTCACTCAATCCGACTCCAAATGCATAAAATCCCGTGCTTTACAGATATAAATGATAAAGCCCAGCAGACAACAAAGAGCCAATAAAGCTGCCATAGTCTGTGGATTGTGCCCAGATATTTTTCCAATAACCGCAGCACTCAACGCCGCACAGCCTAATTGTAAAGCTCCCATCATACCAGAAGCTGCTCCAGCAGCTTGCGGATGTGAAGAAATAGCCAATGCTGTCCCTAACGGCAATAAAAAACCATTACCAAAAGTAAGAACAGCAATAGCGATAAAACTCGTCACCAGAGGCCATGGACTTACATACATTTGCAGAGCAAAGAGTCCCCCACCTATTACAAAAATAATATATCCGCGTCCTACAGTTTTTTCCATAATTTCTCGCTTAAAAAGCCACCGTGCTGTAAGATTTCCCAAAATATAGGGTAAAGAAACACCAATATAGCTATAACCAATATAGATTGCTGGCAAACCCAAACTTGTAAGTAAAAAAGGCGACTCCACAATATAAGCAAAATATGCCGCATAAGAAAAACATGGAATAAGTGCATAAAAAATAAATTGTTTGTTTCTCAGCACGCCAAAACATCCCTTCAGAAATCTCATGAGAGAAAAATGGTGTCGTTTTTGAGGGGGTAATGTTTCGGTTAACACAAAACAACAGAGCAAAATGGTTAAGAATATAAAAAGGCTTAAAAAGATAAAAGTAGCTTTCCAATTAAAAGCTTGTAACAACAGCCCCCCAACCAAAGGTGCAAGCGCCGGCGACATGCCAATAAAGGGAAAAACAATCAAATAAAGTTTTCCTGCTGCTTTTTTATCCAACAAATCATTGATAATAGCACGGCTTAAAACAATCCCCGCACAAGCACCAAAACCTTGTAAGAAACGTAATGCAAGAAAAGCATGAATATTCACCGTATAAATCACACTTATCGTGGTCAATAACCACAAAAATAAACCAAAGAGGAGTGTCTTTTTACGCCCAAAATTATCACTCAAGGGTCCATAAATGAGCTGCCCAAGAGCCAATGCAAACAGAAAAACCGCTACAGCATTCTGAATTCGAGATTCCGTTACTTGGTAATATTGGCGCATCTCCCCAAGTGCTGGAAGAAAAATATCTGTAGAAATCAGACCACCCGTTGATAAACATACAATAAGTATCAGGAATGGTAAACTATATTTATGTTGCATAGGGAAAAGAACACTTTGTAATTTATAAAAATGAATATTACTTACTTTAACAAGTATTTTCTTATATTATAAGAATGTATAATTCTATTTTAGCTTTATTAACAGAAATAATACAAATAATTTATTATAAATTTTACTTTTTTATTTCCCTATAGATCATTTTTTATGAAGCGACCAAAACTCTCTCTATCAAGAGCTTTAAAGGAGGGCATTATCAAGCCTATTTCAGCATGATAATGGCATGTCTCTTTCTGATATTTT